>CAZJGF010000040.1:0-13607 GCA_964545665.1 uncultured Dehalococcoidales bacterium | reverse complement strand
CGACACGTTGAAATTCAGGGGGCCTCTTTTTTTGTAAAAGTCGTTGGCGAGGACAAAATCTTCGGAACAGAGCTAGTCTGGCGAGCACAGACACGTGTGCTTGTATCAGATCCCACAAGAACCGTGGTTGACATACTGGACGACCCAGAGATAGGGGGAGGCATCCGGCATATTGCTAACATCCTTGAAACCTACTTATCCCATGAACGGCACAATGATTCTCTACTCCTAGAATATGCGAAGAAACAAGGTAACCGAACCGTTTTCAAGCGACTCGGTTTTTTGCTAGAGATGATAAAAGCTGATAATGTGGAATTGATTGAAGCATGCCGCAAGGCCATGAGCTCTGGCATTTCATTATTGGACCCGACGGCACCACGAAAAGGCAAGTTCCTACGCAAGTGGAATCTTCGTATCAATGTAGCTCTGTATTTGGAGCAAGCGGCGCCATGATAAGCCGGACAGAGCTAAATGAAAGAGTTTATGAGTGGGGCCTCAGAGAAGATATTGTAGAGAAGGACTATGTGATTGGGTGGTTGCTTTGGGGGATAGGATCGAATCCAAGGCTGTCCATGCACTGGGCCTTTAAGGGGGGCACATGTCTGAAGAAGTGCTATTTAGAGACCTATCGGTTTTCTGAGGATCTAGACTTCACGGTGTTACCGGGCGGACCTATCCAACCAGATGAAGTGGGGCCCATCCTGCAAGAGATTTTCGACCAGATCTATGACCGAGTAGGTATCGACTTCAGAGTCAGGCCCGCCACGCTTCGAATACGACCGGATGGCAATTCCGTTGAAGGTAGGGTATATTACCGAGGCCCCAGAAATGCCCCGCAGGTTGCTAGCATCAAGCTTGACCTGGTAGGGGCCGAGCAGGTAGTCCGCCCGACAGTGCTACGACAAATATCTCACCCATACCCTGATCAGCTTCCGCTACCTGCGACGGTTCGGTGCTACAATTTTGAGGAGTTGTTTGCTGAGAAGCTTAGGGCAATGGGTGAGCGTTCCCGCCCCCGAGATCTTTACGACATCATCAACGTATTTCGACGCCGAGAGTTTCTTTCACATGCTGAATTGGTAAATTCTGTTTACGTCCAGAAATGCGAATCGAAAGGCGTGCAGGTGTTTACGTTTGACTCCATAGCGGCTTCTCCTTATAGGACGGAACTGGAAACCGAGTGGGGCAACATGCTTGGACACCAACTGCCGGTCTTGCCACCATTTGAAGACTTCTGGCAGGAACTTGTACGTCTGTTTGCGTGGCTGGCTGGCAAATTAGCTCCTGAGGAGCTTTCACCAATACCGAAGGCCGAGGGTGAAGAGGTCGCTTGGGCACCACCGCCGACTGTCTGGGTTTGGGGCCAAGGCATACCGCTTGAGTCTGTTCGTTTTGCAGCTGCAAATCACCTCTGTGTTGAGTTAGGTTACAGAGGCACTAAGAGATTGATAGAGCCGTATAGCTTAAGGCGAACAAAAGATGGCTACCTTCTACTCTATGCTGTAAAGGTTGAGACAAGTGAGTTGCGATCCTATAGAGTTGACCGTGTTCAGAGTATTGGGGTGACCAATACACCATTCAGACCGAGGCACGCTATCGAGTTTACTCCTGCAGGTTCCTTAACCGCTCCGCCTACGCAAAGGCCTAGTAGTCTATATACTCGCGCTCGACCATTTCGGAGCCGGGCTATGTACGTTATTGAATGCAGCCTTTGCGGAAAACAATTTAAGCGGTCCACCTATAATACTCGACTGCGACCCCATAAGGACACGCACGGCTTCGATTGCCCAGGACGGGTCGGCTACGAGGTGGACCGATATTACTCATAAGCTTGGATAGTTAACCCATTACACATTTCGAATCCCACACGAGAACTTTCTTTGTTCTTTCCAACCTGACCGAACGCAAGATGAGTCGAACTGAAGCTTATCTAAGTGGTAGGGGGCCTTGTCTTGACAGCTATTAGGGCAGATATTACCATTGAGTTAACTGAAGAAGGAGGTGATAAACCATGTCAACAGAAGAAAACAAGGCCATCGCCCGCCGTTGGAATGACGAGATCTGGGGCAAGGGGAACTTCGCCATAATAGACGAGCTTTTCGCCCCCGACTTCGTCTGGCACTATGCCCCTCCCGGAGTAGCGCCTGACTTGGAGGGATACAAACGATTCCAGCCCGAGTCGTTGACCCCCTTTGCCGACATGAATTGCGCCATTGAGGTCATGGTTGCCGAAGGGGACAAGGTGGCAATCCGCTGGAGTTGGCGCGGCACACACAAGGGTGAGTACATGGGGATCGCCCCTACCGGTAAGCAGGTGACACTAACAGGGATCAGTATCCTCCGCATCGCAGGCGGCAAGATCGCGGAAGAATGGACCGAGGCGGACAACCTGGGCTTCATGGAACAGCTCAGCGCTAAGGCAGGCTAGGAGGTAAGTCAAAGCGGGTTGTGCCACATCACATAACACGTATTTGCCGCTCATGTAACATTCGTCCGTTTTGTTCGGTCTACGTCACATTAGCTTGTTTTGTGTAACTAGATACCACCCGGGAAAACACCAAACCAATTATTGCCTCCCAGGCAAGTATGGTAGACCGGGCAAGCAAGTGGGGGGAGGTAAACAAAAACCAGTCATCCGGCTGGTCGGGAAAAGAGGTGGTTTTCTCCCGCTCCATATTGCATTGCCTCAACTCCACGAAATCATTGATAACTAATGCTTCGGGTGACACACTTGGTCATAAAACAATCGTTCACAGAACAAATGCTAAGGAGCGAAGATGAGAAAGCACGGGATTAGCGGGACCCAAGAAAACATCCTCGAGTTTCAACTCCCGCTATCGATATCTAGCGCAAATAAAACAGCCCTATTAACCAGGGCTATTTTGTCATGAGAAAGCACCGTAATTCGTGCGGTCAAAAGCGACTTCGGTATTGTCATTATGCTGTCGACGTTGACAACACATTCTTCCGGCATACCGTCTTCCGCGTCCAGTGGAACTTCCACTGGTATATGTCGGATCGTCCGAGTAATAGCAGCAACTGCCACTGCTGTTCTAACTGCATATGCTGCATCTCGTGAAAGCAATAATACCGGCCTCCTACCGGCTGGAGCTGGTAGGTTCGCCCACCATATTTCTCCACGGCGCATCTACCATGTCTCCTTAGATACAACTTGACCAGCCAGGGCTGCCTGAATTTCACCTATAGCTGATTCCTCAGGTATTCGCTCGTATCCCTCTACGTAAACTTCATCCATCTTCTCATACTCAACTTGTTTCAAATATCGCTGACAAGCCTCGCGAATTAACTCTGATCGAGGCCGGCCTCGTTTTCTAGCCATATTATCAAGCGAACTCAAAAGCTCTTCATTCATCGGTACCTGTATTACTTTCTTTGCCACTTGTGACCTCCACATAAATTTCCACACTATTATACACAATGCTCCTCTGGTAATGAAAGAACAACTGGATCCCGCGGATTGTTCCGAGGATGTTGCCCGGCTTCTAGGGAAGCTCCTCGGAATGGCGGGCAATGAGTCGGTCTTTTCTGGGCATCGCGGCAATATACCTTGTCCCCCTCGAAATTGTTGACAATCAATGCTTCAGATGATACACTTGTTCATAGAACAATCGTTCACAAAAACAATGCTAAGGAGCGAAAATGAGAAAGCCCGGGATCAGCGGAACACGAGAAAACATCCTCAAGTTCATACGAGACTTCATCGATGAGAGGGGCTATGCACCGACCGTCAGGGACATCGCCAGAGGTTGCAGCCTCAGTTCAACAGCAGTGGTGCAGCACCACTTGAATGTCCTGGAAAGGGAAGGCCGCATTCGCCGTGATCCTGAGGTTGTCAGGAGCATTCAGCTTACGGAAAGGGGAATCGTCGAGGTGCCTGTTCTGGGGACCATTGCTGCCGGCAAGCCGATTCCGGTCCCTGAGTCTGATAGCTGGGCCAGCGCACCTGAAGAGGTACTGAAGCTGACATCAGATGTTGTCGGAGGCAAAAGCAATATCTATGCCCTGAGGGTCAAGGGAACATCAATGCTTGATGCCCTTATTGGCGATGGTGATATTGTGGTCATGGAATCGGCACAGACCGCTGAGAATGGTGATATGGTGGCTGTCTGGCTGAAGGCCGAGCATGAGGCAACGGTTAAAAGGATTTACCGTGGAAGAGGTCGCATTCGTCTCCAGCCAGCGAACAGGCAAATGGAGCCCATTTACGCGGACCCTGAGAATGTGGAGGTGCAGGGTAGGGTGGTGGCCGTGCTGAGAAGATTGAACCGCTAGTCGCTTAATCTCCAGTGAGGTTGAAGCATGAGGATTGGGTGTCTTTTCTTTGCCAGCTTCGCTGTCCAGGTTGAATCGGGGGCCAACAACGCATTAGCTGGTAAGTCAGTTATCATAGGAGGCTTCCCCTATGAGTCAGGAGCCATCTATGATGCCTCAGAAGAGGCCATGAGATGCGGGGTCAAACGAGGCATGCCGTTACGCCAGGCTTATGTTTTATGTCCCCGGGGAATATTCCTGCCTCTGGCCGAGGATAAATACAGCGATGCCTTCAGGCACATTCTACGCTTGCTTGCTGATTACAGCCCGGTGGTAGAGGCGACGGTCAGGGACTGCGTGTTTCTAAATGTCGCTTCGGAGCATGATGAGCACCGCTTCATCGAAGAGCTGGAAGGAGCTATCAGGAGAGAAACTTGCTTCCGTATGTCTACAGGGGTTGCCTCAAGTAAATTTGTGGCCTGGGTGGCCAGTCAGGCTGCCGGGCCAGGCGGGCCTCTTGTAATTCCGGATGGTGACGAAAGGGGATTCCTGCAAGATTTATCTGTAGACTTGCTACCTGCCTCGTTCGAATTAGCGAGAAGGCTCAAACTCTTTGGTATCTACAGGATGGGCGAGCTGGCAAAGTTGCCATGCGAGGCAGTCAATCTTCAGTTCGGTGCAGAAGGCCAAAAGCTATGGGAGCTAGCAGGCGGCATTGATGATTCAAGGCTTACGCCCGGCAAGATGCCAGAGATCATGAAAGAAGAGCTTTACTTTGAGCCTCCAGCAGAAAATCTTGCTCTCATTTTGAATGGGGCTGACGAGATTCTAGACCGATTAATCTGTCAATTGAAGCAGCGCTGGCAGTGCTGTTGCCAGCTAACCGCGTCTCTAACTTTCACTAACGGCCATGTTGTTCAACGAACGTTTCATTTCAAAGAGGCAACGTCCTCCAGGGAGATAATGTTACGCCAGTTGAAACGCTGCCTGGAGAAGGCGAGATTTATGGCTCAGGTGAGTGAAATGAGGCTGACCTTAACTGATTTTTGCCCTGAGGAAGCGAAGCAGGCTTCATTTCTGAGCAAGGCATCGAAACGCAGGGAAAGACTGAAACTGGCGATGAATCGGCTTCAGCAAAGGTATGGCAGGGGAGTGATTAAGAAGGTTATACCAGAGGGGAAGAGTGTATTGCCGGAGGACTCTTTCTCCTTCACTGAATTTGATTCCTGAGAGAGATGGGTAAACTGTTTCACCAGGCTATAACGCTGGCGGTCAGAGAGGACATGCAGCATACGCCAGTTTCCTTTCTGTATGGAGGGAGGAAGGAGAAGGTAGAACAGATACTGAAACAGTGGCGGGTGGCTCAGGAGTGGTGGGGGAAAGCTATCGAAAGGGAATATTTCCAGGTCAGGACTGAGGCCGGCATTGTCTGTGAACTCTATCGAGACCTGCCCGGTGGACTCTGGTATTTACAACGTATCTACGACTAGGGCCAGGCTTCAGTGCACCGACCCCGGGGAGACAAATTTGACCAATTATGAATAATTACGTTGAGCTCCATTGCCATTCAAATTTCTCTCTTCTTGACGGTGCATCTCATCCAGAGGACCTGGTGGGCCGGGCAGCAGAGCTTGGCATGCCCATGCTGGCCTTGACCGATCATGATGGGTTATATGGGGCCATCCGTTTCTACAAAGCGTGCCTTAAAGCTGGCATCAAGCCCATTACTGGAGCAGAGGTCACCCTGGAAAGTGGAAACCACCTTACATTGCTGGCGAAAAATAGCGAAGGCTACTCTAACCTGTGTCGGCTGATAACCAGGGCCCAGCTTGAGCACAGGAAAGGGAGACCTGCCCTTGGCCTGGAAACTCTGGCTCATCACTCCAGCAATCTAATTTGCCTCTCCGGCTGCCGAAGAGGAGAAATAGCCAGCTCAATCATTTCCGGGCAGATAGAGAAAGCCTGTGGTGCAGCCAGGAGGTGTATGGATATCTTCGGCAGGGAGGACTTCTACATAGAGCTTCAGAACAATCTATATCCTGAAGATAGACAGCTTTGCCGTGCCCTGGTCGAGCTGGCCAGGGAGCTTGGTCTGGGTTATGTAGCTACCAATAATGTTCACTATGCCAGGAAGGAGAGCCACAAGCTCCATGATGTCCTTACCTGCATCAAGAACCGGGCAAGCTTGGATGAGTGCCAGTCACTAAGACTAAATGCCGAGTTTTACCTTAAATCCCCCGGAGAGATGGCTGAGCTTTTCCGGGACTACCCTGAAGCGATTTCCAATACACTTGCCGTAGCCGAGGAATGCAATGTTGACCTGGACTTCTCAGGCTACCGCTTCCCGGAATTCCCCCTGCCAGAAAGCGAGACTGCGGACAGCTATCTGGCCAGGTTATGCTGGCAGAAGGTTCATGATAGGTGTGAGAGTATAAGCCCGGAGATAGAATCCAGGGTTAACTGCGAGCTCGAGCTGATAAGCAAGCTTGGCCTATCAGGTTACTTTCTCATTGTATGGGACATCATGGATTATGCTCAGAGGAAGGGCATTCCGGCACAAGGAAGGGGTTCGGCAGCTAACTCCATGGTGGCTTACATCCTGGGCATAACCAAAGTTGACCCGGTAAAGAACAAACTGTTCCTCGGCAGGTTTCTGAATGAAGAAATGGCATCCATTCCTGACATTGATGTAGATGTATCTACAGCTCACAGAGAGGAACTCATCCAGTACGTCTACGGGAAATACGGGCAGGAACATACCGCTATGGTCTGCACCTACGTCACCTTCCAGGCAAGAAATGCCATAAGAGAGGTGGGCAAGGCACTGGGGATGCCGGTCCATATCCTTGATAGGATGGCGAAATCGGTTTCAGCGTATGAGGCCAGAGATATAGAACAGGACCTGGCGGGTATCAGGGAGTTCCAGACCTATTTCACTTCTGTGCCATGGCGGGAGTTTACTTCCCTTTGCCAGGAAATTGCTGACTTTCCCAGGCATCTATCCATTCACAATGGGGGAATGCTCATCTCCTCCTGTCCTTTGACTGACATAGTGCCCCTTGAAAAAGCTGCCATGCCGGGAAGGGTAGTCTGTCAGTGGGACAAGGATAGCGTTGCTGATGCTGGACTGATAAAAGTGGACTTGCTTGGCTTGAGGATGCTATCGCTTATCAACGAGGCCCGTGAGCTTGTTGAGGAGAATCACAGGGCAAGACTTGACCTTGAGCAACTCCCCCTGGATGATGAAGAAGTCTATGAGATGGTCTGCAAGGGCGATACGATCGGTGTATTTCAGGTAGAAAGCCGGGCCCAAATGCAGACCCTGCCACAGACAAAACCACGCTCAATTGAAGACCTGACTATCGAGGCAGCGCTCATTAGACCGGGGCCTCTTCAGGGGAATATGGTCCATCCTTATATTAGAAGGAGGAAAGGCCTGGAAAGGGTAACATACTTGCACCCAAAGCTTAGGCCAGTACTTGAAGATACCCTGGGGGTCGTCCTGTTTCAAGAGCAGGTGATTCAGGTTGCCACGGCTATAGCCAATTTCACGCCAGGCGAGGCTGACTCTTTGAGAAGGGCGGTGAGCCGGAAGAGGGCAAAGGACGCTATGGGTGAGATAAAGCAGAGGTTTATAGATGGAGCGGCGAAGAATGGAGTGGAGAGTGGTACAGCAGGTCGCATCTTCATGGCTCTCGAGGGATTCGCCCAGTATGGATTTTGTAAAAGCCATGCAGCCGGGTTCGCCTTGCTTTGTTATCAATCTGCCTGGCTGAAGAGGTATTATCCCGCTGAGTTCTATTGTGCCTTGCTCAACAATCAGCCTATGGGATTTTATTCCCCGGAGGTGATTGTGCAAGATGCCAGGAGGCACGGGATAGAAATCTTGCCTGTAGACATTAACAGGAGCGCTGCTAGATGCACCGTTGAGGATGGCAGGATCAGGCTCGGCTTTGTGTACGTTAAGGAACTGGGAGGAAAAACCATAAGCCAGATAGTGGCGGAAAGAGAAAGGAGGCCTTATCTTTCACTTGAAGACTTCTACTTCAGGGCCAGGCTGGAGAGGAAGCTTATGGAGAACCTTGTCCTTGCTGGCGCCTTCGATTCCTTTTCTCGCTCCAGGAGACAGCTATTGTGGCAGCTCGGCTTGCTGGAAAGAAAACATCCGGGGGAACTGCCTCTGGAATTTAACGATGTCATGGTTTCCCTGCCTGAGCTGACTGAACTTGAGGAGATGGAAGCGGACTACCAGGTGCAGGGATTATCCACAAAGTATCATCCAATGCAGGTGATGAGAAAGCAAATATGCGGGGATGGATTGCTCAAAAGCTCCGAGATTGCTCAACTTTTCCCGAATACACAGGTACGGATAGCTGGCTACGTTATTACCAGGCAAAGACCTGCTACCGCTAAAGGTTTTGCTTTCATGACAATAGAGGATGAGGAGGGGACAGTAGATGTGGTGCTTAGACCAGGTGTATATGAGAAGTATCGTCAGGTCTTCAAGCTTGAGCCGCTGATTGTGGTTAAAGGAATAATCCAGAAAAGAGATGGAAGCTTGAATATACTCGCTGACGCGCTCTTCACAATCCACAAACTTGCTCACCAGAGGCATCAAGACTTCCACAGACTGGCTTCAGATGGCTTGCAGAGGCCTGCCACCGCCTGACAACAAAGTCACCAGCGGGAGGGTAGGGGACTTTCCAGGCTCGTTAGTTGACATAATATTACAACAGCCAGAGCCAGCAAGGAATTGACCGATGCGTACAGGGCATGTTATTGTGTCCGTTACGCTGGCTCTAGGTCTACTCAATAGCCTGGGTGGAGTGATAGTAAATGATGAGCATGAGCCTGGAGATATAGCTCAAGTAGGGTAGGGCAAATAGATTGAATTCGTTTGACAGAAAATGGCAGCGGTGGTTTCCTGAAAGTAGAGCGCAGGAGCCTGCCCAGCGCGTTCGCCGTGGACGCACGGCGAAAGTAATCATAATTCTGGCTGCAGTACTGGTCCTGTTTATTGTCCTGAGCATATTAAGGGACTTCTATACCGAATGGCTGTGGTTCAGCAGCCTGGGTTATAGCAGTGTCTATGTCACTATCCTGAAAAGCAGGGTGTTGATTTTCTTCGCTGGGGCGGCCATCTTTTGCATCCTGTTCCTGGGGAATCTGGTGCTGGCGGCACACCTGGTACCCAAGACTGAAGTACATTTCTGGCCGTGGACTCTGGTGTCACAACTGCAGCGGCAACTAAGGTTGGGCACCATTCTGGTAACAGCACTCCTCAGTCTGATATTTGGCTGGGTAGCTCAAGGCAACTGGGACACCGTGCTTCGTTTCTTCAACGGGCAGCCCTTTGGCATCGCCGACCCGGTTTTCCACAGGGAGATCAGCTTCTATGTCTTCTCACTGCCCTTTTTTCAAATGGTGCGAAGCTGGTTCCTGGCTGCGCTGATAATCACTCTTCTCAGCAGTGCTGCATTATATTTCCTGAGCTACGGCGTGCAGCGGCTTAAGTTCGACCTGGCCAGACCAGCACTAGCTCACCTCTGCGGCCTGGGCATACCCATCCTGGCCCTGTTCGCCTGGGGTTACCGACTTGGCATCTGGGAGCTGGTCTTCTCAACGCGGGGAGTGGTCTTTGGCGCCAGCTATGCTGATATCCATGCCAAGCTTCCGGCACAGTGGATACTTGTGGCGGTGGTGATCATCCTTATGGGCCTTGTTGTGGTCTCCGTGCTGCGGCGCAAGTCCCGCTGGATAATGTATGGCATTGGAGGCTGGGTGGTGGCTGCTATCATCGTTGGGGGTGTATTCCCTGCTCTGGTGCAGCGCTTCCAGGTGCAGCCCAACGAGCTGGCTCGAGAGGCAGCCTACATCGAGTACAACATCCAGGGTACCAGAGATGGCTTCGCTCTGAGCCAGGTCGAGGAAGAAGCCTTTCCCGCCGAGAAGTCACCAAGCTACCAGGACGTAGTCCAGAACAGGCAGACGATAGACAATATCAGGCTGTGGGACCACCGTCCGTTAAAGGATACCTATAACCAGATCCAGGCGATTCGGCTGTACTATGATTTCAACGACGTTGATGTTGACCGCTATGTTATTGATGGCGATTATCGGCAGGTTATGCTATCAGCCCGCGAACTATCTCCGGAGAAATTGGCCGGAGAAGCGCAGACCTGGGTCAACCGGCAGCTACAGTTCACTCACGGCTATGGCGTTGTCCTCAGCCCGGTTAATGAAATTAGCTCCGAGGGGCTGCCTCAGTTGCTGGTAAAGGACATACCCCCGGTTGGCTACTTTGATATAGAGCGGCCCCAGATATATTTCGGGGAAAAGACGAGCGGTTACGTAATCGTAAACACAAAGACCCAGGAATTCGATTATCCCATGGGTGAGGAGAATGTATACGGGCACTACGAGGGCAAGGATGGAGTTCACGTAGGCAGCTTCTTCCGCCGATTAGTCTATGCCTGGCAATTTGGTGACCTTAACATCCTTATCAGTGGGGAACTAAGCCCCGAAAGCAGAGCACTCTACTATCGAAAAGTAGCTGAAAGGGTAGGTCACCTGGCGCCATTTTTGAAGCTGGACGGTGACCCTTACATGGTGGTAGTGGATGGAAGGCTGTTCTGGATACAGGACGGCTATACCACCACTGACCGCTATCCGTACTCCCAACCGATTGAGGGGGATGGAATAAACTATATTCGCAACAGCGTCAAAGCAGTGGTGGATGCCTACGACGGGAGTGTGACCTTCTATGTTATCGAGCCAGAGGATGCTTTAATACAGACCTACCAGTCTATCTTCCCCGAGCTGTTCGTTCCTGTGGAGCAGATGCCTGAGTCGTTGCGAAGCCACCTCCGCTATCCCGAGGATATGTTCAACATCCAGGCCATGGTGTACCGGAGCTACCACATGCAGGATGCCCGGGTATTCTATAACAAGGAAGACCTGTGGGCGCTGCCCAAAGAGGTGTATTCCGGTAGCGAACAACTTGTGGAGCCCTACTACATCATAATGCGGCTTTCTGGTGAGGAAAAGGAGGAGTTTCTACTCATGCTGCCGTTTACCCCGGTGAATAAGAACAATACCATTGGCTGGCTTGCCGCCCGCTGTGATGGAGATAACTACGGAAAGCTGCTTGCCTACCATTTCCCCAAGGAGCGGCTGGTGTATGGTCCCAGCCAGATCGAGAATCGAATCCAGCAGGATACCATTATCACCGAGCAGCTTGCACTGTGGAGTCGGGGCGGTTCCCGAGTTATCCGCGGCAATATGCTGATGATTCCCTTAGGCAAGTCCAATCTGTACGTGGAGCCGGTATTCCTCCAGGCTGAGGCAGGTGGCCTCCCGGAGCTAAAGCGTGTTATCGTGGCTGCCGGCGAAGAGATAGCTATGCAAGCTACATTAGACGAGTGCATTGCAGCTATCTTTGGTACTGAAGCGCTACCAACTGAACCCGAGGCCGAACTACCTGCTCCAACAGAACCAGGAGCTCCAGTAAGCTCTGAGATAGCCAGCCTGATTGAGCAGGCCCAACAGCACTATGAGGCAGCTCAGCAATACCTTAAGGCGGGCGATTGGGCCAACTACGGAAAAGAGCTGGGTGCCCTGGAGGCGGTGCTGGACCGGCTGGCCGGGCTTGTCGTTGAAGAGGAAAGCTAGCCTGTTGTTCGACAATCTGTAACCCACTAGCTTTGCTCGGCGATTGCAGCAATATCAGCAATTAACTGCTACCTTGCCCAACTGACTTGCCACAGCAACCATAGGCTAATAGGATGCAGCGAAGGACGATCAGGGAATGTGATTTGGGATAGTTATTGGTGGAAACTTCTTGAAGACAAGCACAGAATTCATGCCACCGAAGCCGAAGGAATTGGAAAGAGCAAATTCTACCTCTGCCTTTCTGGCTATATTGGGGATATAGTCCAGGTCACACTGAGGGTCAGGGCTATCATAGTTGATAGTGGGTGGAACGATGCTATCTCGTATGGTAAGGACGGTAAATATGGCTTCCACCGCTCCGGCCGCACTCCAGAGATGGCCTATCATAGATTTATTAGAACTTATCAATACCTTCTTGCTGTGTTCGCCTAAAGCAAGCTTAATAGCCTTAGTTTCGGCTGAATCATTGAGCGGAGTAGATGTTCCATGAGCATTTATGTAACTGACCTGGCTGGGCGAGATGCCGGCGTCATGTAGGGCCAATTTTATGCACTCAGCCTGGGTCTTGTAATCAGGCTTGGTTGGGTGGTAAGCATCCATAGTAGAACCAAAGCCTACTAACTCAGCGTAAATCTTAGCGCCTCTTTTTCTGGCCATATCAAGTTCTTCCAGGACCACAATTCCTGCTCCCTCTCCGGTCACAAAGCCATCGCGATTCTTATCGAAGGGACGACTTGCCTTCTCTGGCTCATTATTTCTAGTAGAGGAGGCTTTTAGCTTAGCAAGGCTGCAAATAAATACGGGGACGATACTAGCTTCGGCTCCTCCAGCGATCATCGCATCGGCTTCGCCGTATTGGATGAACCTGAGAGCGTCACCAATAGCGTGGCTGCCGGTGGCACAAGCAGTGCTTATACCTCTGCTGGGTCCCTTAATGCCAAGAGCAATGGTAATCTCGTTTGCTGCTGCGCTTGGTATGAACATTGAAGCTAAGAAGGGGGAAACATCCTCCAGTTTTCCCTCTACCAGGGCGGCAATGTTACGGCACAAGGTGCCTATCCCACCAACGCATGAACCCAGTATTACCCCCATCCGATGGGCGTTGTTCCCATCAATAACTATGCGAGAATCGTCAGTTGCCATCTGTGTAGCCGCCAGCGCATATTGAGTAAACAGGTCGGTCCTTCTTGTCCTCTTCGCGTCCAAGAAATCTGCAGCGTGGAAATTCTGTACTTCTGCAGCAATCTGTGTCTCGAAAGCCGAAGCATCAAACCGGCTAATCCTGCTTACACCTGACTTTCCCTGGCACAGCGCCTGCCAAGATTCCTCAGCGCCGATGCCTAGCGGAGTGACAGCTCCAACTCCAGTGATGGCTACTCTTCTTCTGTGCATTCTGTTCATTAGCTCAAGGCGTACTTGTAGGCTTGGCCCGGTAGACGTTAGCCTGGTTTACTTCCTTTTGATAGTCTCTTCTCTGGCTCGTGAGGCTGCTAAGCGTGAAATAGGAACTTTTACGCGGGTTATGACCTCGTTCTCCGGTGAAAGCTCCCGACGTAAATAAGTCAACGTGTTTGTGCATTGTATACTATTGTGGCTGCTTCTTCAATCCCGTGTACTGGTTCATATGATTAGTGACACCTTACCTCCTTTCTTTTGTTTTGCCA
>CAZJGF010000039.1:0-13781 GCA_964545665.1 uncultured Dehalococcoidales bacterium | reverse complement strand
CTAAAGGAGGTGCTTGCGTCATCCTTTTTACACAGACGTAGAGACTTCACCTTCAGAAGCTCAATCTTGTCCTTTAGCTCTTTGTCCTCCTGTTCATTTTCCATGTATTTGTTTACTGAGCTCCAGAATTCCTGTTTGGCTACAGTTTCTATGCAGTGGGAAAGGCCAGGGAAAAGCTCGATGCAACGCATATTCCAATTTATACCAACAAAGACCAATGCCTTTCAAATACTGCTATGAAGAGAATTTGACAACATTAAGCGCGGTTGTTACAATTATTATTGACATATGTTCATAATTACTAGCGAGAATGAGGTGATTTTTCGTGTCTAGGCCGGTGAAATTACGCTGTGTTGGCCAATTGCCGACCGCAGGTTTTTTCAAACCGGCGGGGATCCCGGCAAGTGCCTTGCAATGGGTTTGTCTTTCAGTTGAGGAGGCTGAATCCATCCGGCTTAAGGATTTGGAGGGGCTGGAGCAGGAAGAGTGTGCTGGAAGGATGCATGTTTCCAGACCGACTTTCCACCGTGTATTGGAGTCTGGTCGAAAGAAATTAGCCGATGCTTTAATCAATGGCAAAGCAATTCAGATTGAGGGAGGTAACTTCGGATTACCGCAAAGTCGCTTCAGGTGTAACAACGATGGACACGAATGGAATGTGCCGTTTGAAACTCTAGCACGCGGGCTTCCCTTATCTTGCCCGGCGTGCTCCAGCTTGAACGTCCAGCCTATGCCCCAACCGCCTTTTGGCTGGGGCAGAGGGCGTGGCGGAAGATTTCGTGGTGGTAGACGGTGGTGGAAGGAAAGGAGGTGAAGAAAGATGCCGTTTGGAAGAGCTTGGTTTGGCTGGGGAGGTGGTTGGGGCCGAGGCCTTGGTCGGGGCTTTGGTAGAGGTTGGGGTAGAGGTTGGTTTAGGTGGGGTAGTCCATATGCTTGGGGTTGGCCCGGGTATGGTATGCCTTATGCTTATCCTCACGGAGGATACGGATTTGGTTAGCCATACTATGGTTACGTTGCGGCACCGCCCTATGGCTACTACCCATATTGAGAATGATCAATGTTTGAATATGTTTGATAATTGCTATCGTAAGCTTAGCAAGGAAGAAAGGAGGTGAATTATGCCGTTTGGAGATGGGACTGGACCAATGGGATTAGGGCCTATGACGGGGAGAGGAGCAGGTTTTTGCGCTGGCTTTGGTGGGCCCGGATTCGCTAATCCGATTCCCAGAAGGGGATTTGGCTTTGGTTGGCGAATGCCATACAGGCATCCCTATGCCAACTGGTATGGAGCAGGTACTCCTTATATGGGACATGGTTATCCTTACTATGGCAGGGGCTATGCTCCATTTCATAGACACCCATATGGATATCCGCCGTACTAAGATATCCAATGTGGAGGGGTGTGGGGATAGCGTTGGCGTCACGGTATCCTTGGTGGTACGAATATGAAAAAACGCTAAGGAGGTGATAAAATGTGGTCTTGGTTTAGATACAATCCTTGGGGGTGGTTTGGCTACGGAATGCCTTATGGGTATCCCTGTGGAGGGTACGGCTACTCACCATGGGGAGTTATGCCTAAGGAAGAGGAGGTAAGGATGCTTGAAGACCAAGAGAGGTGGTTGACAAGCGAACTGGATGGGATAAGAAAGAGGCTCGAAGAGCTTCGGAAATAGAATAAAGGAGGTGAAAAATGCCAAATGGATTTAGAGGTAGAGGATTTGGAAGAGGCGGATGGGGATTTGGATTTAGGGGGAGTTCTCCTCCCTGGCCTTATGTTGGAATAGGGAGGGGCGGATTGCCCAGATGCGGGTATTTCCTCAGTGGAGCTGCTGGAATGCCGATGGCACCAGGCTATCCCGCCTATAGTAGCCCGGAGGCTGTGCCTTATGGGGGCATCCCCTATGCAGAAGCAGCTTATCCGGGGGCTATGCCATATGGTTATGGCGGAGCACCAATGGGGACAATGCCAGGACCGCCTACAGGAACTCCGGGAGCGAATCCTTATGCCCCGCAGATGACTAGAGAGCAGGAGCTTGGCTTCCTGAGGGATCAGGCAGAGATGATAAAAGGGCAGTTGGAGCAAATTGATGCCAGGATAAGAGAGCTAGGGACTGAAGAATAAGTAGGAAAGGGAGATATTATGAAAATAGCGATATCGGCGACAGGCCCCAGCTTGGATGCTGAAGTAGACCCTCGCTTTGGGAGGTGCCAATACTTCGTTATTGTTGACCCCCAGACGATGGAGTTCGAACCGTTAGACAATTCTAGCGCCATGGCTACCGGGGGAGCGGGCATTAGCACGGCTCAAATGATTGCCAATAAGGGAGCGCAGGTAATTCTCACCGGCAATTGTGGCCCTAATGCCTACCAGACGCTATCTGCTGCTGGCGTTCAGGTGATCAGTGGCGTCACCGGCAGGATAAGAGACGCAGTTGAAGCCTACAAAGCAGGCAAGCTTCAGCCAATGGCCCAACCTAACGTGGCGGCTCATTTCGGAATGGGAGCTACTCCTGGTATGGGAATGGGAATGGGTGGTGGCATGGGCCGTGGTATGGGTATGGGTCGCGGCATGGGGATGGGGTTAGGAATGACGCCTATGACAGGGCCAACACCTCAAGCGGTAAGTCCAGAGCAGGAGATACAAATGCTCAAAGACCAGGCTCAAATGCTGGGGCAGCAACTAAATGAAATCCAGCGCCGCCTTGAAGAGCTAGAAAAAGGAAAATAGGGAGGTGAATTATGCCTATCTATGAATATCAGTGCACGCAGTGTGGAGAGAAGTTTGAGGTCCGCCAGGCTATTGGTGAGGATGGCTCAAGTTTAGCTTGCCCTAAGTGCCATACCCCAAAGCCTGAAAAGCTGTTTTCTTCGTTCTTTAGCCCCGGCTCAAGCACGCCTGAGTTCTCAGAAGCCAGTTGTCCTACCTGTAGCTCCGGGGTCTGCGGACTCCCGCCGATGTAATAGAAACAGATTTTTTCTCAAAGGAGGTTAGTTATGCCTAGAGGAGATGGTACGGGTCCTTCTGGTCAAGGACCCGGAACAGGTCGTGGTATGGGACGAGGTGCGGGTAGGGGAAGAATGGGGGGGAACCGTCCTGGGGCAGGGCCCAGTGGAAATTGTGTTTGTCCTAGCTGTGGAGCTAAGCTTGCTCACCAGGTGTCTGTGCCTTGCTACAACCTGAGTTGCCCCAAGTGCGGCGCAAAGATGGTCAGGGAATAAGATGGTAATCTCTGTTGCCAGCGGCAAAGGCGGCACGGGGAAAACGCTGGTGGCCACCAGTTTAGCTCTTTCTTTGGAAGACCAAGACAATGTGCAACTTCTTGACTGCGATGTGGAAGAACCCAACGACTACATTTTCCTGAAACCGTCTTTCACCCGTAGAGAAGCGGTTGTTATACTAGCTCCTAAGGTTGATGCGGAGAAGTGCACCTATTGTGGCAAATGCGCTGAAGCCTGTCACTGGAATGCTATTGCCGTAATAAAAGAGAAGGTACTCATGTTTCCTGAGCTGTGCCATGGCTGTGGAGTGTGTGCCTATGTTTGTCCTGAGGATGCCATCTCCGAGGAAGAGAGGGAAATAGGAGTTGTGGAGTTAGGTCAGTCAGGTGGAGTGCAGTTTGCCCAAGGAACACTTGCTGTAGGTGAGCCGCTATCCCCTGCTGTTATCAGAAAAGTGAAGGAATGCAGTGACCGTGAAGGGATAGTTATTATTGACGCTTCGCCAGGAACTTCCTGCCCCGTGGTAGAAGCTATTAGGGATAGTGACTTTTGTCTTCTGGTAACTGAGCCTACCCCTTTTGGATTGAGTGACCTCTGCCTGGCAGTAGAGGTAGTGAAAAAACTGCAGATCCCGTGTGGCGTGGTAATTAATCGAGTTGGAGTAGGAGATGAGAAGGTTGAAAGCTATTGTCATGAACAGGGAATCCCTATCTTGCTGAAAATTCCTCTGGACAGAAGAATCGCTACGCTATATTCTAAGGGTATTCCCCTGGTAGAAGGGATGCCGGAGTGGCGCGAGGTATTTTCAAAGCTGTTCCGAGACATCAAGGAAATGTCTGTAGCTGGTCAAGTGGCGAAATGATGGACTGGCAGG
Organism: uncultured Dehalococcoidales bacterium; assembly: GCA_964545665.1. GTDB lineage: Bacteria > Chloroflexota > Dehalococcoidia > GIF9 > AB-539-J10 > CAZJGF01. The sequence continues at coordinate 9,688 of CAZJGF010000039.1, read as the reverse complement.
AAGTGACCATTTATGGTAAAACGCAGGTCAAGGGGAAGAAGGCGAGAACCAGGTGAAAGAAGTTGTAATTCTCAGCGGTAAGGGCGGGACAGGGAAGACAAGCATAGTAGCCTCCTTTGCCGCTTTAGCTCAAAATAAGGTGCTGGCTGATTGTGATGTGGATGCTGCTGACCTCTATCTTCTTGTTGAACCCGAGGTTAAGAAAAGTGAAGAGTTTTGGAGCGGACAAGTTGCCTCTATCGATAAGGAGAAGTGCACTGAGTGCGGACTCTGCCAGGAGAAGTGTCATTTTGGAGCGATAAGAGATTACACCGTTGACGAGGTTTCCTGTGAGGGCTGTGGACTATGTTCCCGGGTATGCCCTGTTGATGCTATTACTATCAAACCTAGCATAACCGGGTATTGGTTTATCTCTGACACACGGTATGGCACGCTTGTCCATGCCAAGTTAGGAATTGGTGAGGAAAACTCGGGAAAATTGGTAACACTAGTTCGGAACAATGCCAAGCTTGTAGCTGAAGAACGAAAACTTGGTTACATCATCAGCGACGGTCCGCCAGGTATTGGTTGCCCAGTAATTGCTTCTCTGTCTGGAGCGAGTCTGGCGCTGTTGGTAACCGAGCCTACGTTATCAGGGATACATGACCTTGAGCGAGTGCTCGCGCTCTGTCGTCATTTTGGCATTCCTCCTGTTGTATGTATAAACAAATATGACATCAATGAAGAAAATTCCTACCGTATTGAAGATTACTGTCACAAAGAGGGAGTGGAGGTGGCAGCCAAAGTTCCTTTTGATAATGTGGTTACCGAGGCGCTCGTTCATTGTCTGCCGGTGGTGGAGTACTCCAGCAATGGAGTGGCTCTACAGATAAAGGAACTATGGCAAATTATCTTAGCCAAGCTGGACAACCATGGGGGTAGAGATGCCAATCTATGAATATAGATGTTTAGATTGCGGCAAAGTTTCGGAGGTATTCCTTCGCAGCCCTGATAGCAAAGATATTGAATGTCCAAGCTGCGGCGGTAAGAACCTGGAGAGGGTTCTCTCCGCTTCCTATGCCATAAGGACGGACAGCTCTATGCCTGGGAGAACGTGCTGCGGCAGGACGGAGCGCTGTGAGATGCCTCCCTGCTCTTCAGACGGCACCTGCCGGAGGGATTAAGGATTTGGATAGAATCGAACTTGTACCGAGGCACTCAACCAGGGAAATACCAGGAAAGTGTCTTGGTTGCGCAGCCAAGCATCAACTTAACATCTACCTCGGAGAACTGCTCAGCCGGTATGAGAAGGGAGACAAAAGTGAAGAGGTCGAAAAAAGATTTGAAGCCTTGGTATCCCTTCTAGAATCGTCTGGGCTAGAAAGATTGGTCAACGAGTCAGAAAAATATCTTGCTGATGGGCGAGAGGTGAAGCTTATTATCTATCCTGATGAAAGTCAGCCGAAATACGAGCTAATAGTAAAGTGGCAGCATTAGGAGGTTTATGAATGAGATACGCAGTACCGGTTACTGATGGCAAGACGGCTGCTCATTTTGGCCATTGCAGCCATTTTGTTTTTTTCGATGTTGATGAGGCGAGCAATGTGATTGTGAAAAAGGAGATGGTAGCTTCGCCAGGGCATCAACCAGGACTTCTCCCAGCATGGCTAGCTGAGAAAGGAGTTTCTGTCGTCATAGCTAGCGGCATAGGATCCAGAGCTCAAGGTCTTTTTAGAGAAAACCGCATTCAAGTTGTCACTGGTACATTGGAGGGAGATCCGGAGAAAGCCGTCTTAGACCATATGAAAGGAACATTGGCTAGTGGGGACAATTTATGTGACCATTAAAGTAAACGATGAGATGAGGCAAGATGGAGCCAACGCCATAAGCGTCTCAGGGCTGACTAAATATTACAATGGGCTGGCCGCTGTAAACGATATCAATCTTGATGTCAAAGGGGGCGAGATATTTGGTTTCTTAGGACCTAATGGGGCAGGGAAGACTACCACCATTCGTGTGCTTACCGGGCTTTCACAGCCCAGTGCTGGCACAGCTCAGGTCCTTGGCTGTGATATTAGGACTGGCATTACTTTTGCCAAAAAGGAGTTCGGTGTTGTACCTGAAGCGTCCAATTTATATGAGGAGCTTACAGCGTTGGGGAACCTGGTCTTCATGGCTCAGCTCTACGGAGTCCCTCGAGACCAAAGGATAAAGCGAGCGGAGGAGCTTCTCAAGGCATTTGGTCTCTTTGAGAAGAAAGATGCTGGCTTCAATACACTTTCCCGTGGTATGAAGCGTGCGTTAACCATTGCTGCTGCCTTGCTGCATAAACCACGACTGTTGTTCCTTGATGAACCCACTGTAGGCCTCGATGTAGTTAATGCTCACTCCCTTCGCTCACTAATTCAGGAACTCAACGATCAGGGGGTCACTATTTTCTTGACTACTCATTACTTGGATGAGGCAGACCTCCTTTGTGACCGCATTGCCATTCTCGTTCAAGGCCGTGTGGTGGCACTGGATACTCCAGATAACTTGAAGCAAATGGTCAAACTGGAGCCCGCCTGTGAGGTCCGCTTTGTCTCTATGCCTGAGGAAGCAATCAGTGAACTCGGAAGGCAACACGGTGTCTACCGTGCTGAGGAGCTAGGGGACAATGTGCGCCTCTACGGTGAAAGCATGGCTTTCCTCACCGAAGCCATTTTCAATTATGGTCGGCAGAAGGGGCTAGAGATTGCTTTTATCGGTTCGGTAGAGCCAACTTTGGAGGATGCTTTTGTCCGGCTTACCGGGATGAGCCGTGAGGCGATGCTTGTGGAGAAGGGGGGTAAGTAAGATGTGGAGGGACAGCTTGCGGAGCATCTATTACATTGCTGTTAAAGATATGGAGACTTACTATCTGAAACCTCCGGCGGTTAGCTGGGGCATTGTCTTTCCCATCGCTTGGATATTGGCCTTCTATCTGAGAAATCCTCAGGACTTCCGGGAGCTGGTGCCAGGGCTCATTGCCATGACTGTCCTTTTCAGCGCCACTGCTGTGGAGGCAGTGGTGATCAATCTGGAGCTCCGACTTGGATCTCTGGAGAGATTACTGTTAGCCCCCATCAGTCTATCGGCGGTGCTCTTGGGGAAAATAGTTGGTGGGGTCCTTTTTGGTCTCATGATGACGGCGGTGGTAACGGCGAGTTCAGTGCTCATCTTTGAACTCCAGGTTAACATAATCCATCTTGCATTAATTCTTATCCCATCTCTTCTTGTCTTTTCATCTTTGGGTGCTCTATTATGCGTTTTGGTGAGGGAAGTATTCGAAGCTCAGACTCTGCTCAATTTACCTCGATTCGTGATGATATTTCTTTGTGGTGTTGTCTACCCCGTTTCAGCCATGCCCCCAGCGCTTAGGCATTTTGCCTATGTGCTGCCCCTGACTTACACCGTTGAGGGAGTGCAACAGTCCTTGGGATCAGTTCAAAGTGGCAATATTATCAAGGATATCCTAGTGCTTTTAGCCTTTATTCCAGTTTTCGTTTTTCCAGCAGCGAAGTTGCTGGCTAGGAAGTTTGCTTAAAGGAATTTGTTTCGGAGGGAAATTATGTCCATAGAGGAGCAAATAGAGAAAAGTTTAGAACAAGTGCTTGTTCCCGGGGTGATGCGTAGTTTAGTACAGATGAATTTGGTTCGAGGTATCGAAGTGAAGGACGGCAAGGTGAAAATCAATGTGGCGTCAACTGCTATTCCTACCGAGCATCGCAATTGGCTTAAGGATAAAGTGGCCGCTGCTGCTGGTAAGGTTGCTGGTGTGACCGAAGCCAACGTTGAATTCATCGAAGCCAAACCCAAAGAGCTCAACCAGATTCAGCACATAATAGCGGTGATGAGCGGCAAGGGAGGAGTAGGCAAATCTTTGGTAGCTAGCTTGTTAGCTACCTATTTTGCTCGCGAGGGGAAGAATGTCGGCGTACTCGATGCCGACATCACCGGTCCCAGCATTCCCAAGATGTTTGGCTTAAATGTTCGTCCCAGCGGTAGTGAGACAGGTATTTTGCCCATAGTGTCGAGGTCTGGGATCGAGGTTATGTCCATGAACCTTCTATTGCCTAGTGAGGACGAAGCCGTTATCTGGCGGGGTCCTCTTATGTCTAAAGCCATTACGCAGTTCTGGGAAGAGGTGCTTTGGGGTAAGCTCGACTATCTTATAATAGACCTGCCACCTGGCACAGGGGATATTGCGTTAACAGTGATGCAAGCAATACCGATGTCGGGGGTAATCGACGTTTTTACTCCCCAGGAGCTGACCGAAATGATAGTGAAGAAGGCGGTGAAGATGGCACGAACGTTGAATGTTCGTGTTCTTGGAGTGGTGGAAAACATGAGTTATCTGGTATTGCCGGAAACGGGGAAGAAGATGGAAGTTTTTGGCAGGAGCAGAGGGGAAGAAATGGCTAAGGCCTCGGGGGCTCCGCTTTTGGGACAATTGCCCATTGATCCAGACTTAGCCAGGCTGTGTGATGAGGGGGAAATTGAGAGGTACAGTTCAGACGCTGTAGCTGAAATGTTGGCTAATGTGACTGCCGCTCTAAATCAGAGAGGATGAAAAGGGGAGCTATCTATTATATAATTGGGCTTGCTTAGTACCCTGTAGATCTTACCGAATATGGAGGTAAAAATGGCAGTGGGTTTCGATGAGTCCTTTAAAGAACTAGAGCAATCCGTTGTGGAGGATATGAGGAGGGTCTACTCTGAGAAAGTGATTGACCATTTCCTCAATCCGAGGAATCTGGGTAGGATTCAAGCTGCTGACGGGTTTGGCAGGCTCACCGGGCCTTGTGGAGATACCATGGAGATATACCTGATGATAAAGGATAGTGGGATTACAAATGCCACTTTCTGGACTGACGGTTGTGGTCCCAGTATTGCCTCTGGCAGCATGGCCACCGAGCTAGCTAGAGGGAAGAGCATTGGTGAAGCCACGAAAATCAGTCAGGATGATATCCTAAATGCTTTAGGTGGGCTCCCAGAGGAAAGTCTCCACTGTGCCCTTCTGGCAGCAAACACGCTTAGAGAGGCAATCAGGGACTATCTAGCTTTCAAGAAAGAGCCGTGGAAAAGGTCTTATAGGAGATGAGGATATAACCCATGAGCATAGAAGAGGCACTAGCTGAACTTCGGGCTATCCTAGGTAAGGGATTACATCCCACCGCAATCTCAAAGGTGAGAGAGGTTCTGATCAAATTAAAACGGGATGATGCTCAAGACAACAGCGAGGCTACCCTAAAGCGAGGCTCAGAGGATTAGGACTGAGTTACGCAAATAGACGAAGTGGCATTCAAGATTTCTTCTTTTGGATTATTACTGAGTGTTCCCTCAAGAAATCGATGCTCTTTAGTCTACCTTTAATGAATTTCTCTTCTCCAAGCAGACCAACGAGCAAAAAACCATCTTCTTCAGCTTCGAGCTGGACTACATCCCTCATTACCTCTTCCCGCTGTTTCCCATCATCAAAGTAGATAGTGGCTATACACATATTCCCACCTTATCCCTTGTCACTGTATAGTAATTCTATTCGCTACAGCCCATTCTTTGCAAATTCCATTTGCCAGTGCAAATTTGGAAAGCTCAACAGCGCCGATTCTCATTTAAAGACTCCTTACTTACTCCCCAACTTTTCGATTCTGGCCAAGATGTCGTCAACCCTCTGGGACAATCCTCCTACCTCTTTTCTCAATGATGCTGGAGAAAGGGAGCCTGGTCTTTGAGCAGAAACGGGCTGACGAAAGCCATATTCATGGCCATAGGCTGGAGCTTTCACTCCAATAATTTCGCTTATTCTATAACCTGCCCAAGGACTCTGGCGGCAACCAAGAGGCGATGCTTGCCCCTCCGCTACTGCTCTAGCGAATTGCCCACAATTGCCATACCCACAAAGGCCACAATTAAGCTTAGGCAAAGTTTCATAAATCCTTCTTATATTTTCCTTATTAGCGACTGCCATCTTTCCTCCTTACAATGAGCAGCAAGCTTCCCTGTTATGGCCTCAGCACCATGTGTTTTCTATCCTCATTATCGGAGAACTTGTAGAGATAGAAGTACCTGGCGTCACCTCCATGACCATTGGTCAAATTTTCACCATCATCTGTAGCGAAAGCTATCAAGAGCTCCATGATTTACATCCCTTTCAAAGAATAATTCTTTTCACAAGCTTTGCCCGCCATTCGGAGATTTCCATTATAGGTTGACTTCCTTCTTTCCGAGTGATTCTTTACTTGAACCTGGCTAGCCTCTTCTCCATCCTCTCCCCATTCCTCTTCCATCTCGTGGCCCTCTACCTAACCCTCTGCCCATTCCTCTCCCTATTCCTCTTCCCGGCCCTGGACTGACTTCAGGAGATTCGGTTTTTCCATATCCGGAGCCTGCCACGGTTTCACCTTCAATGTGAGGAATAGAGAAAATCCTCTCTGTCTTTTCGCTGCCGCAACTAGGGCAGCTCACCTCTTTATCCAGCTCTGAGAAACGACGAAAAACTTCAAACACCTTTCCACATTCCTTGCATCTGTAATCATATGTGGGCATGATCCCTCCTTTCCTTCAGGTTGTGAGCATAAATATATTCGCAGTTTTCAAGATCATTCCCTAGCTTGAAGTCACTCACACAAACGCTTTGGACCTGAAATTCCAATCCTTGAAGGTACTCGACAAGATCTTCAACAGATTGGTCTAGTTGCTTCAAGAAATCGTGATGGATCTCACAGAGTATCTTAACCCTGTTTTTGCATAGGGTGTCTTTGGCTCCGTTAAGGGCTAATAGCTCGCTGCCTTCACAATCCATATTAATCAAATCTATCCTTTCTATTTTCTCCTCATTTAAGAATCTGTCTATAGTAGTAGTGGAGACGTTGAACCTTCTAGCTCCCTTTTGGAAAACGACCCCACTGGAAACCCCATTTTGATAAACATAGGCTCTCCCCACCTTATCAATTACTGCTAGTTCATAAGCCTTTACGTTTTCTAATCCATTAGAAGATAGGTTTTCCTTCAGGATGTCGAAATACTCAGGCACCGGTTCAAAAGAGTAGAGCTTGCCTCCTCTTCCTATTCTTTTTGCTATAGCTACAGAGGTAACCCCTATATTGGCCCCGATGTCGATGACGTTCATTCCTTCTTTGGCAACTGATTCCAGGAATTTTACCTCTCCCCCTTCATGAGGATTATCTTTTAGAAAATTCTTGAAAGCAGGTGAATCATAGAGAAAAAGCTCTACTGCCATTCTCGAGTACCTTAGGTTCGCTTATTGCTTCTCACGATAGAAACACCTCCCGGTGTCAAATCAACAATGTCACCTTCTATTTGTATAAAATATGAACTATTAAGGAAGTTAAGATGGAATCTTAGGGCAGGCCCTGCGACTCCTACTCTTTCAGAGATTTCATGTATTTCTAAAGCTCTTTCCTCCAAAACATTCAGAATATTTCTTCGAACGGGATTTTTTATGGCTTCGAGGGAACATGCACCTCCTGCAGAGCCTTTCTCCTCCACTAGCTTGTCAACTAGTTCTTGCATCCACCTCATTGCTTCCTCGTCGGTCATTTCTCTAACGTCTCGCCGAGTAGAATCCATTTCAACCTCACTCGCTAGATTACCTAGACATATCCTTCCATCTTTAATTTCTTTTCGTTGCTTTCACACTGTCCTTCTTTTTGGATTCCAGCATGTCACCAATTTCCTTAATGCCCTCAACATCCATACTAAATTCGTTACCAGCTAAACCAGAGATAAATATCTCTTTATTTTCCGGAATAATAGCTATCACCTTCTCTCTATCTATTGAATTCAAGAGGAACTCTTCTGTTTCTTGGTCAGCAATCCGATTCAATATGTAATAGACAGGCTTATCAACTTGCCGGCCCAGTTCAGATACCTTCTCAGCTAAGAGAACTGATTCTCGGGACGGATCGATGACGACAAAAAGAATATCTACTCCCTTTTCCACTCCTCTTCCAAAGTGCTCTATTCCAGCATCGGTATCTGCAATCAGGAATTCTTCGTCCCCTAAATCGAGAATTTCCAGAAACTTTGAAGAAAGAGCATTAATGGGACAGGCACATCCTTCGCCGAACTCATAGATTTTCCCCATAGATAAAAGCTGGATATTTCCTTTCTCAGTTAGATAATCTTTGGGTAGGTCGTCTAGCCTCCATTTATCCTTCAGCTCCTTGGTTTTTTCAAATAGAAGCTTTTTGCCTCCAAAGTAATTCATAAAGTCTTCAGGTTTTTGCATTCCTAAACGGCTATGAAGACCAATATTTGACTCATCGCTGTCAATCACCAATACCTTACTGTTTCTTAGCGCCATCTCTTTGGCCAGAAGAGCCACAATTGTGCTTTTTCCGCATCCCCCTTTACCGCAGATCAATACCTTCATCTGTTTACCTCCGTTCGTTATTATTCCGTCTTGACTTTTTATCTTCCACGCCGACCTCGGCCAAAACACAGGCCCATGCCACCACCACGACCCATATTCCGGCCTTGACGCATGCCCCGACCTTTGCCTAGACCCCGGCCCATACCTCTGCCCATGCCTCCGCTTGCACTTAATCCAGGTCGGTAAAATCTGGAACCAGCACCAACTTGAGGAATCGCTTCTTCAGGTACTCTGGCTCCCATAATTTCACACACTTTGGCAGCCACCTCCGGTCCACCACTAACACATCTATAACATGGTGCCTTTCCTTCGGCTACTGCCCTGGCAAACTGTCCACAACTCTTATATCCACATCGCTGATCATCTAATTTAGGCAAAACCTCATAGATTCTCTTGATCTTTTCTTTGATATCCTTTTTATCTACCACTGTTGCTTCTCCTGGCTATGCTCAATTCATATCATTCGTATCGCTCTTAAAGGGCATGCAGCTGAACAAGAGCCACAGCCTGCACACATAGATGCATTATGCATAGGAAAGTCATATGGTTGTTCTTGAATGAACGCCTTATGTGGGCATGCATCACCGGCAATACAAATCCCGTGGTCGCATCTTTCAGGATGGCACTTATTAAAATCTATTGATGGGACTGGCTTTATGAGCATTTTGCGCTTTTATGATTTGGGATAATCTGCTTTATTGCAGTTAATTCCGACCGATAGGCAAATCTACTGTTTCCAAACCAATTTTGGTATCCGGCATAGTGCCGCTCAAAAGGCTCGACTACTGCCATTTCTAATGTCTTTGCTTTTCCCGTCTCATAATGCTAGGCGCAACAATTGGAATTCTTGTTCTTGGGAACGAGTCTAGCCACACTCGTGTCTAGCTCCCTCCCTGTAATCCGATCAATAACTGAGATAACCTCTCATTTGCCGTTTCGACCTCTTGCGCTGCCTGCAATATGCTATGCTGAATTGGATTGTCTTCTACGTTCTCGGCTTTCTCCAGCCACTTCCGAAACTTGTCACTGTGCTGTTTATTGTGCTCAATCCAGGAGGTTAACAGCACTTTGAGCCTGCCCGTTTCATCGGTTGGGAAATCTTTGAGAATACCTTCGACCATAGCCCGGATTGTATGTTCGGGAACTGCGCCGAGGATTTCATCAACCTTCTGACCATCGGCGAAATACATCTGCATGGGTATGCTCATAATCTGGTACTTCACTGCCGTTTGAGGGTTCTCATCCACATTAATCATGCAGAATTTAAATCTGCCTTCATACTCCTCGGAGAGT
>CAZJGF010000038.1:6364-13866 GCA_964545665.1 uncultured Dehalococcoidales bacterium | reverse complement strand
CCTCTTCACATAAGAAGGCATTACCACAATCGCTAGACCTATTCTGCTTAGAGTACAGATATGGAAATATGCAATGTCAATGCTCCATGGTCAAATTATGGTGTTGATATTCTACTTGCCTAGGCCATACCATAACACTTCGTACATTTGCCGGCTCCCTATCCGCTGACCTTATGATTGGCGAGCTTTTCCAGCGCCAGCACTATCGCGGAATGGTCTAGGTCGCCACCACCTTCTGCTACAACCGCATTAAATAGTTCTTGTGCTGTGGACGTGTTGGGCAAGCTCAACCCCAGGTTACGCGCTGCTTGCAAGGCCAAGTTCAGGTCTTTTTGCTGTAATCGGATACGAAAACCAGGATCAAAGCTACGCTTAATCATTCTTTCCCCATGCAATTCCAAAATCCGACTTTGAGCGAATCCCCCGAGCAGCGCTCGCCTCACTTCTGCTGGATCAGCACCTGCCTTTGAGGCAAACAACAGAGCTTCACCCACCGCCTCAATTGTCAGGGCAACTACAATCTGGTTAGCCACTTTACAAGTCTGACCATCCCCATTACCACCAACATGAACGATGTTCTTGCCCATGATTTCGAAGTAGGGCTTAATTTGTTCAAACACCTCGGGATCGCCTCCCACCATAATCGAAAGAGTAGCCTGCTCAGCTCCTACCTGGCCACCAGAAACAGGAGCATCGAGCATCTTTGCACCCAGAGCGTCAAGCTTTTTGACAAACTCCTTTGTGGCAATGGGAGAGATGGAACTCATATCTACGACGATAGAACCTGGCCTGAGTCCCTCTGCAACACCGTCCTTGCCAAACAACACAGCTTCCGTGTCGGGTGTATCCGGTACCATAATGAAGACTACATCGGCTTTTTGTGCTACTTCCTTGCTATTCATACAGCCCATTGCACCCTTCGAAGCTAGTTCCTTCACCGGTTCTGGGTGCAAGTCATAAACATGGACTGTGTGACCAGCGTCTACTAGATGGCCGGCCATCGGCTTGCCCATTATCCCCAACCCAATAAATCCAAGTTTTGCCATTGTTCGCCTCCTTCGTCGAAGTATCAGAAGCTGCTAGGCAAATATCAACATCAACATCCTGTAGGTTCTATAGGACAAACCAGAATCTTCATTCGCCTACTGCCCCTGTGCATGCCCCTTCAGCACAACGTTCTAAGCCCCGATATGAAGCACAATGAGCTAGAACTAATCTGCTTCCAGAGCCTCTATTTGCTTTATCCTTGGGATATGCCTGCCACCTTCAAAACCGCTAGTCAAGTAGGTTTCGACAATCTCTAGAGCTAATTTCACCTCTGTGTTTTCTCCCCTAAGGCATAAAACATTGGCATTATTGTGTTGACGAGCTCGTTGTGCGGTAAGAGTATCGCAGCACAGAGCCGCCCTTACACCTTTGATCTTATTGGCTGCTATACTCATGCCGATACCTGTGCTGCATATTAGTATGCCTTGCTCAAAGTCACCTGAGGCTACTGCTTCACCCACTTGTCGAGCAATATCAGGATAATCCACGGAATCAGTGCTGTAGCAGCCAAAATCGTGATAGCTATAATTCAGCTTTGGCAGAAATTCCATAATGGCCTGCTTTGTCCTGAAGCCACGGTGGTCACAACCTAGAGCAACACTCATTACTGCTTACCTTACACTACTCTCTAGAATCTTATCAATCTCATATTGAGCTATAATTCCCTGACGCAAAACAACAGGTACTTCACCTGTAACATCTACTATGGTTGATTCGCCACCGCCAGGGCACTTGCCGCCATCAATGATAAGGTCAACTTTGTCTCCCAATTGTTGCTTAACCTCATCGGTAGTCAAACAACTTGGCCTGCCACTGATATTAGCACTGGTGCCAATTATTGGTCTCCCTAGGCCCTCAATAAGGGCCAGGCAAATAGGGTGGTTGGGGATACGCACCGCTATGGTAGGGCCTCTGGTAAGATAAGAGGGTAACGAAGCTATCTTAGGTAGAACCAAGGTCAACCCTCCAGGCCAGAAACGGCTTGCCAGGAACCAGCCTACCTCGGGTACTGACTCGGCTATCATAGTTATCTGGGATACATCGCTTAGAAGTAGAGGAAGGGGCAAGTGCCTGGGGCGATTCTTTATCTCATAAATTCGGTCCACAGCCTTTGAATTAAAAGCATCGGCCCCCAAACCATAGACTGTATCGGTGGGAAGAACAATGACTCCGCCTTTCTTGAGTATTTGAACCGCTTCTTTCACCTGTCCGTGCAACTTATTCATCGCCCTTGACGCTAGTATAGCACAATGATAAGCTAGCCTATATCACGATGCTACTCTGAAATGGAAAACGGGTCACAGAGCCACCGAGTCTCCACCAGCGATGATGTCGAAGTCTCAACCTATTTGGAGATCGCTAAAGAGCTACATGGCGAGCAACCGATGGTTGAACCTAAGCTGCTGCCGCCTGGCGAACGCGAAACCGTCGTGGTCATTGACTTCGGCTCCCAGTATAGTCTGCTCATTGCAAGACGAATAAGAGAGTGCCACGTTTACTGCGAGCTTGTGTCTTATGACACCCCGTGGGAGAAAATAGCCTCTCTTAACCCAAAAGGCTTTGTCCTTTCGGGAGGTCCGGCCAGTGTTTATCAATCTGGAGCTCCTGTAGCTCCAACCTACATTTATGAGAGCCATCTGCCAGTGATGGGCATTTGCTATGGCATGCAGGTTATTGCCTATCAACTGGGTGGTCAAGTAGCTCCAGCAGAGAAGCATGAATACGGCCATGCTATCCTGCACATAAGCGTTGAAGACTGTCCTCTTTTTGCCGGTCTTCCGACATCTCTCCCTGTGTGGATGAGCCATGGCGACCAAATAATAGAAATGCCTCCTGGTTTTAGAGCTTTGGCCTATACCGAAAATTCGCCGGTTGCTGTCATAGGGAATGATGATAGCATCCTCGGGCTTCAGTTTCACCCTGAGGTAGCTCATACGCCGCAGGGGAAACAAATATTTGAGAATTTTTTGTACCAAGTATGTGGCTGCCAGGCCAATTGGACACCATCCAGATTCGTAGCTGAGAGCATAGATAAGGTCAAGCAGCAGGTAGGGAAGGGAAAGGTTATCTGTGCTCTTTCCGGCGGTGTTGATTCAGCAGTCACTGCTACTCTTGTTCACCGCGCCATTGGCGATAACTTGACTTGTTTCTTTGTTAACAACGGCTTGTTACGCCGTGAGGAACCAGAGAGGGTGCTCAACACTTTTCAACGCAATCTCAAGATGAACATAGTCTATGTAGATGCTAGCGAAAGATTTCTGGGACGGCTTCGTGGGGTAACTGATCCAGAAAAGAAGCGACGTCTAGTAGGAAAAGAGTTCATCAAAGTTTTCGAAGAAGCGGCAGCTAAATTGGGTAAAGTTGATTTTCTCGCCCAGGGTACTCTTTACCCCGACGTGATCGAAAGCAGTAGCGCTGCTGAAACCAAAGCTTCGGCCAAGATAAAGAGCCATCACAATGTTGGTGGTTTGCCAACTAAAATGAAATTCAGCCTCATCGAACCTGTAAGGTATCTGTTCAAGGACGAGGTTCGAGAGGTCGGACTAGCTTTAGGGCTACCTGAAGACATGGTTTGGCGGCAACCGTTCCCCGGGCCAGGACTATCTATCCGCATTATTGGCGATGTGAACAAGGAGCGACTGGAGATACTTCGTGCCGCTGACTGGATTGTTATGAACGAGATTAAGAAGGCTAAGCTTTATCGCCAACTCTGGCAGAGCTTCGCTGTTCTTACTGACGTCAGGAGCGTTGGTGTCATGGGCGACTATAGGACTTACGGCTATCTAATCGCCATCAGAGCGATAAATAGCAACGATGCCATGACTGCAGATTGGGCCAGGCTACCCTATGAGCTCCTGGATAGAATATCTGATCGCATAGTTAACGAAGTTCCCAATGTCAACCGGGTAGTTTATGACATTACCAGCAAGCCACCAGCAACCATAGAATGGGAATAGGAAATCGGTTCCCTGCTCGCCAAGAATTCGAATTCTTGAAGTACATAAGGAGGTAGAAATGGAGTATCCTTTTGACGAGAGAGATGACAAACAATTGACTGTAGAAGACGATTTAGCGATGCTGCGAGATGATTTGGTAGGTGAACTGCAAGCCATAAATCAATATCAAGAGCATCTTGAGAGTCTAGACAGCGAAGAGGCTCTGGCCACTTTGGAACACATCATTGCCGATGAAAAGGAGCATGTTGCTGAGTTAGTCAAATTGATTCAGGTACTCGATCCTGTTCAGGCTGAGAAGTTCAAAAAGGAAAACTTGTAGAGGTAGCAGCCATTGAAAGTCATGGTTATTGGTGGTGGTGGCAGAGAACACACTTTGGCCTGGAAGATAGCCCAGAGCCCACAGGTTGAGAGGATTCTTGTTGCCCCGGGAAACGCTGGCACAGCAGCTATGGCTGAGAACTTGAGCCTACAGCCTTCAGACGTAGAAGCCCTGGGTAAAGTAGCTAAAGACGAAGGCATTGATTTAGTTGTTGTTGGTCCTGAAGCGCCGCTAGCTTCAGGCATAGTTGACCATTTTAATAGTTTAGGTGTTCCCATTTTTGGCTCCACCAAAGCAGCTACCCAACTAGAATCCTCTAAGGTTTTTGCTAGAGAACTAATGCAGAAGTATGGCATCCTATGTCCTAAAGGAGTCGTTTTCTCTTCTTACCCTCAGGCTAGCGAATACCTCAAGCAACAACAACCACCTATTGTCATCAAGGCTGATGGGTTGGCTGCCGGCAAAGGAACAATTATTGCCAACTCAGTGCAAGAAGCCAGCAAAGCTCTCAGCGAAATTATGGAAGCAAAGGCCTTCGGCCCTGCAGGAGATAGAGTGATAATTGACCAATATGTTGCCGGTCGAGAAGTGAGCCTCATAGCGTTCACAGATGGTAAAACAGTCTCGCCTATGGTGCCCGCCTGTGACTATAAGAGAATCTGGGATGATGACCAAGGCCCCAACACGGGCGGTATGGGCAGCTATAGCCCACCAGGATTCTTCCCTGCCGAACTAGTAGAAAAGGCCACTAATGCTGTTTTGTTGCCGACGGTAAGAGCTATGGCTAGCGAGGGAATAACCTATAAAGGAGTGCTCTATGCTGGTTTGATGGTCGTTGGCGATAAACTACCGGTGTTGGAATTCAATGCTCGCTTTGGTGACCCTGAGACTCAGGCCATTTTGCCTCTTCTTGAAACTGATCTAATAGATATTCTCTTGGCAGTAATTCAAGGCAATCTCGACCAGGTGAACGTAGAATGGAGTAATGATGCGTGTGTGGGTGTAGTCATGGCTTCAGCGGGCTATCCCGGCAGCTACGAAAGTGGCTTCCCCATAGATGGGTTGGACAAGCTTGATGAAGATTTGCTGGTTTTCCATGCTGGAACCAAACTGGGCGACGATGGCAAGGTGTATACCAATGGTGGTCGGGTGCTCACCGTGGTAGGCACTGGCAAGAACATGGCTGAAGCCCGAGCGAAAGCTTATCGGAACCTGCCCAACATTCAGTTCTCAGGCTGTCATTACCGCAAAGACATTGCCCTCAGGGAGACAGGTTAAATGGCGCAAGTAGGCATTGTGATAGGCAGCAAGACGGATGCTGATATGATCAAACCTGCTCTGGATACGCTAGAGCAACTGGACATTGATTATGAGGTCTCGGTTATCTCGGCTCATAGAGATCCGGGGAAGCTAAGGGAATATGGTTTGAAAGCAGCGGAGCGGGGTTTTGAAGTTATCATCGCTGCTGCTGGTTATGCCGCTCATCTTCCTGGCGTTCTGGCTAGCTGGACGACTCTGCCTGTAATTGGTGTTCCCTTACCTACTAGCGAGTTAAAAGGCGTAGACGCTTTACTATCTGTGGCCCAAATGCCTGCGGGCGTTCCAGTGGCCTGCGTTGGCATTGGCAAAAGCGGAGTAAGAAATGCTGCCCTGCTTGCCGCCCAGATTTTGGGCATAAGACATGAGGAAATTAGGAAAGCCTACAGCAAATATAAAATGGAATTGGCGGAGCAATAACATGATTGAGAGATACTCCAGGCCCCAGATGAAGAAGATATGGTCTGACGAAAATAAGTTTGACCAGTGGCTTAAGGTGGAGATAGCTGTCTGTGAAGCCTGGGCTGAGCTGGGGAAAATCCCACCTGAAGCTATGCCAAAAATAAACAAGGCCAGCTATAACCTGGATCGCATCGCTGAATTTCTAGAGGTGACCCACCATGACATGACCGCTTTCCTTAATTCAGTTGCCGAAAGCCTGGGCGAAGAGTCACGCTTCGTCCATCTTGGACTTACCTCTTCAGACATTATGGATACTGCTCTAAGCCTCCAACTGAAAGAAGCTGCTGATATTCTGGAACAAGATTTCACCGAGCTTATCGCCACTTTGGAAAACAAAGCTATAGAGCACAAGAATACTATTATGATGGGGCGAACCCACGGCGTTCATGCTGAGCCAATCACTTTTGGTTTAAAGCTAGCCCTGTGGACTGAGGAGATGAAGCGTAATGACCAGAGGCTGGCTGATGCCAAGAGAATTCTCTCAGTAGGGAAGATATCAGGGGCGGTAGGCACCTACGCTACTGTGCCTCCTGAAGTTGAAGAAAGGGCTTGTTCCAAGCTGGGGCTTGCTCCAGCCCCAATATCTAGTCAGATAATCCAGCGCGACCGCCATGCCCAGTTTGCAACTACTTTGGCTATCATTGCTAGCTCCCTGGAGAAGTTTGCCACCGAGATCAGGAACCTTCAGAGAACTGAAATCCTGGAGGTTGAGGAGCCTTTCCAAGCAGGACAAACAGGTTCGTCGGCAATGCCTCATAAGCGAAATCCTGAGCTTTGCGAACGAATCTGCGGGCTGGCCCGATTAGTAAGGGGACACGCTTTAACCTCGATGGAAAACATCGCTCTATGGCATGAGCGTGATATCAGTCATTCCTCCACAGAGCGCATTATTTTGCCCGACTCCTGCTTAGTACTAGACTACACATTGTCTCTGTTTACCTCGATAATGAAAGGACTTAAGGTTCACCCCGAAAATATGCGCCGTAATCTTGACCTCACCCAAGGTTTAGTTTTTTCCCAGAGAGTGCTGCTGGCACTGATAGATAAAGGTCTAGGCCGGGAAGAGGCTTACAGAATGGTGCAAGACAAGGCTATGGAAGCCTGGCAAGAAAAGAAGAGCCTTTCATCTCTGCTCAAGGCAGATGCAAAAATAATGGCATACTTATCTAAAACCGAGCTGGAATCCCTGTTCGACTACGACTATTATTTAGAATACGTGGATAGCATCTTTGAGCGCTTGGGCTTAACTGAAGTGAAGAAGATAAAGCAAACCGAGGTAGGGAAGCTAACCCCACAGTCGCTTTAACGGAACCGAAAATGTCTGTCTTATTACAAACTGATTTATCCTTTCCCTTATTCCGGCGCGGCAAGGTAAGGGACGTTTACGATTTAGGCGATAA
>CAZJGF010000038.1:0-6264 GCA_964545665.1 uncultured Dehalococcoidales bacterium | reverse complement strand
AATCAGGACATAGAAAGCCTCGGCATCGAAGACTTGATTGCTGAGTTAAAACAAAAAAGTTTACTCATTTACCGATATGCTCAAGACTACGCCAAGGCCAAGGGCATCATAATCGCCGACACTAAGTTTGAATTTGGCCTTATCAACGGTGGATTAGTCCTTATTGATGAACTGCTAACGCCGGACTCAAGCCGATTTTGGGACGCTAGCCAATACGAAGTTGGCCATTCACAACCCAGCTTTGACAAGCAACCAGTTCGTGACTGGCTTACAGCTTCCGGCTGGAATAAAGAGCCGCCAGTGCCTATGTTGCCACCAGAGGTGATTGAAGCTACCACACGGCGGTATAACAAAATTTATCGGCTATTTACCGGGAAATCTATTTAGCTAGGGAATTTCTGATTGTGATAAGCTTGACGTTTACTCTTAGCTATGTAGAATAGGTAGCATTTGTCAAGGTAGAAATGGACTGGAGTAACATTAGCGGTATCATAATGGCTCTGCTAGTAGCCATTGGCTTGCCTTTAGCCCTCAAAAAAAGGAAGAAGGCTGGTCCCCTGAAAAGAGAAGAACTTTACCAGCATCTTCAGCAAATAGGCGTGGATGCTTCCCTGATAGGAAGAGGTAGTGAAAAGGAGAAGATAGGGCTAGGTCGCGCCTCGGGGCAGAAGTCAGAAGGAATCATAGAACTAGCAGATAGAAACATAGATTCCATAAATGTTATCAGTGTAGCTAGTCAGTATGGAGTGCATTACTTCCTTGATTACTTAGTGAAGAGCCCAAACATTATGGGAAAGCGAACATTGAAGAAAACGAGGTTGGTTAGAAAGAAAAGCTCGCCTCTGTGGGGCAAGGTATTGGGCATTGAATGGAAGGGAGACAGACTTTTGGCCCAAAGCCTCAATTTGGATTACAGGTTGGAAGAGAAGCTGTTGCAGACTGACCCTAAAGCTCTCAAGGAAAGTATTCGGATTTTCCCTGAGCCGAAGCATGGGTACGTTAGAATACGGACCACCTACCTTCTGCCATCTGACCAAATGTTTCAGGCCATTGGTATCGTGGCCAGGCACATTAAGTCATACTAAACAAAACATCGAAGCTTGCGGTAGAATTCCCGGGGGTGTTTACAACAGGTCATTCAATAAGCATGATACCATTGCTTGTTTATCTGGCTGGCTCCAAGCTTTGTATGCCAGGGAGTCCCGTAAGCATTGGCTAATTCAGTCAGGCTTTCCAGCCTGTTGACCACGGTAGTCTCCAGGAATGTCAATCGTTCCTTTCGGGAACTAGCCTTGGTGGCTTCTTGCCATAGAGCACGCCCGGCTAAAAAGCCTGAGGCCCCCGCCTGGCAAGCCATCTCGACCTGCTGATAAAAGAGGTCGAAATCAACCCCGGCACTGAGGATAACCCAGGGAACCTGGCTTGCCGCGTCAAGCTGATGACAAAGCTCTAGCAATCGGCCCCTATCTTTCTCATATCTAAGATCGGCGGGAAATTCAGCCTTGAGTACATCAATAGGGATTGCTGTGATTTGTTTGGCTGTTTCTACAACTAATTGTGGCTTCACCTTGGCAAATTCTCCTGGGTCGGCTTCTGCCTCTCCTACCTTATAGCTGACAGGCTCAACCACAAAAGGCATGTCCTCTGTCAGGCAATTACTAGCCAACTTCTTCACCGTATCCAATTGCTTGCCAGCGAC
Organism: uncultured Dehalococcoidales bacterium; assembly: GCA_964545665.1. Classification (GTDB taxonomy): domain Bacteria; phylum Chloroflexota; class Dehalococcoidia; order GIF9; family AB-539-J10; genus CAZJGF01. The sequence goes on along the minus strand of CAZJGF010000038.1, from coordinate 4,565 downwards.
ACCAACATCAGGGCGGTAGTATAGCAAAAGCTTCGCTCCTGTGGCTCCCATTTTCTTTACTTTTCTCACATCCCAATCGGGTAGTAAACTGGTGATCCTTGCCTCCGTTTCACCTGAATAGCCGGTTTCTTCCAAACTTACCAGCAACCCTGTACCCTTAGGGAGAATTCCAGCAGTGATTGCCTGTGCAGCCCCATAGATGGGATCGAGGAGCATAGCGCTAGCATGATGAGCCAGCGCTTGGCATAGGTCCATCTTGAAATCCACTATCTCCTGATAGCTAACCTTTTCTGGCTGCTCTCCACCAAGCATCTTTATCAGCGAGCCCCTGTGGTCGAGGGCACACATCGCCAGGATACCCTTATCATTAGCTAGCTGCTGCAAGCGTCTTGTTTTACCTATGGATAGCGTTCTCATACTCTTAAGCAGCCAATATTTTAACTAACTGCAGCAAGCTAGTATCTAATTCCTTCCTTTTCTCCCAGGTTTCATTCAAGGGAGTGAGAACTATCTCCCCCTTCAGTTCCCCCACCATATAGCCTGATTTGCCGTTTACTAAAGCATCCACAGCCGCGGCTCCTAGTTTACTGGCTAGAATCCTATCTCTGGCCGTGGGTGAGCCGCCCCTTTGTATATGCCCCAGCACGCAAATACGGTACTCTAATCTCAGTCTCTGCCACACCTGCTGGGCCACTCGAAACACGCCACCGGCATCGTCACCTTCAGCAACTATCACAATACTGGACTTCTTACCTCTCTTAAAGTTGCGACTCATATCAAGGCAAAGCTCTTCTATCTTCGTCTCTATCTCAGGAATCAGGATATCTTCAGCTCCACCGGCAATACCAACATCTAAGGCAATGAAACCTCTATCCTTTCCCATGACCTCGATGAAAAAGGGACGCTGTAAAGACCCAGCGGTATCTCTAATCTTGTCTATGGCATCCAGAGCGGTATTTATTGCAGTATCGAAACCAATAGCATAGTCAGTCCCATAGACGTCGTTATCTATCGTGCCGGGAATACCAATTACCTGTATCTCGGCTGCTTTGGCCAGAGCTGTTGCACCACGAAAGGTGCCGTCACCACCTATGGTTATCAAACCATCAATGCCTTCCTGGCACAAAGCCTGCACTGCCTTCTTCACACCTCCCGCCGTCTTCATTTCCTCGCAGCGGGCCGTCTCTAGAAAAGTGCCTCCACGGTGAATAATATTAGCTACCGACCTTGGACCTAATTTAACAAACTCCCCCTCCAGCAAACCGGCGTAGCCTCGCCGAATCCCTATTACTTCCAGTTTATGCCTAACCCCACAGCGGACAATCGCCCTGATGCAGGCATTCATCCCCGGAGCATCACCCCCGCTGGTTAAAACAGCAATCTTTTTCACTCTAATTTACTCCAAACCCTATTCATAATTGAGATGGTATCTATCCTTACCTGCTCTTCAATTTCTGAGCGCCCAGCAAAGGTCTTATAAATACTTTACATTCTACCATGCCTCAATATTGAAACAAGCAGCCAAAAGCCCATTATGCCAGACCCAAGAAAACCAATTACTCCAATAATAGGTATCCCATTCCACTTAGGTGGGATTCCTGACAGAACGATAAGAGAAGAGCCGATAACCAAAGAAGCTAAAAGAATCGCGAATGCAATACGATTGCTGATTTGGTCGCCTTTCCTGAGCGAGGGCTCCAGCCCTTTGTGCTCAAACTCTATCTTCAATTGTCCAACCTTGATTTGCTCAATTATATCCCTTATTTCTGAGGGAAGGTCACGAAGCAAAAGACTAAATTCCGTAGTTGCTAAATATGTATCCTTTGCCAATCTGCGAGGACTTAGACGAGCTTTTAACAATTTTTTGGCAAACGGCTCCGTATGTTTCACCATATTAAAATCCGGGTCCAATACTCTACCTACACCCTCAATGCTCACCAAGGCTTTTACTAGTAAGTAAAGATTAGGTGGCATTTTCAGTTTATAAGCAACAGACAACTTAATCACTTCGTTCAACAATTGGCCCATATTTATGTCTTTTAGTGGTAAATAAGAATACTGGTCTACCAATTCACCTACTTGATATTCCAGTTGGTCAATGTTCTCAATACGCCTGATGTTTGATAATTGTAGGAAGGTTTTTGTTAGCATTTTTGCGTCTCTGTTGACTATTCCAACGATAATACTGCTGAGATATTCTCCGTGCTTAGGTAACAGCCTCCCCATCATACCAAAATCAATAAAGCAGATAATATTGTTATCCAACACCAGGATATTGCCGGCGTGAGGGTCAGCGTGAAAAAAACCATGTTCAAACACCTGCTTAAGAACAAGCTCAGTCCCCCGACTTGCAATAGTTTTAGGGTCATTCCCCGATTTTAACAATGCATCAATATTAGAGACTTTGATGCCATCAATAAATTCCATTGTGAGAATTTTTCTTGTAGTATAGTTTCTATAAACTTTTGGCACGTGGATAGTCTGAACTCTCCGAAAATTGCTGCCAAAACGTTCAATGTGTGTGGCCTCAATAGTGAAGTCTATTTCCTTTCTGATACTGCGCTCAAATTCGTTAGCTACGCCCACAGGATTTAATACATCCATCCCCGGCAGGTGTTTTTCCAGCAGTGTAGCAAGATGAAGCATTATCTCTAGGTCAACTTCAATAATCTGTTCTATTCTTGGACGTTGAACTTTGACGACGACTTTTTCTCCACCCTGGAGTACGGCTTCATGGACTTGTGCTATTGAGGCTGAAGCAATAGGAGTGTCCGTGAATTCATTGAAAAGGTCGGATATAGGTTTACCGAGTTCCTGTTCAACTGATCGCTTCGCTTCTTCCCCCGAAAAAGGAGACACAGAATCCTGAAGTTTCTCAAGCTCAACAATAAGTTCGTGAGGCAATAGATCAGGCCTGCTACTCATTATCTGGCCTGCTTTTACAAAAGTCGGACCAAGTTCCTCCAGCGCCATTCTCATCCGTTCCCAGCGGGAAAGGGATGCAGTCTCCTTAGCTCCTTTCCTTAGGAGGACTTTTTTACCAAGATCAACGTATTCCCCCAAATGAGTCCTGGTTAGCAGATCTCCAAAACCGTACTTAACTAATACAACAATTATTTCTCGGTAACGGTTAATGTGACGATATAAACGAGTTATCACTCGAACTCTACGAATCATTCTTTCACCATATGTAGCGTTTAGTGGGGAAAGTATACCATGAGAATAGAGCTACTTCACATGGTAACATGAGAAGGAAGGTAGCGATTAAGTAAATGAGCGATCGAACTTCACGTGGGGATGGCAAATTGAAAGGTATGCTCCCTGAGGAGCAGTTGGGAAATCGCGGCTTGCAAACAGCTGTTACAAGAATACGTCGCCAGAGCTAGGAGTAACCAGAGAAGCTAAGTAAGGCAGCTGAGAATCTATGAACTAATTATGTGACAAGCCGAAACCAAAAACGATGATTTCTCATCTACAGATCGAAGTCCCCGAAGTCTATAACCGCTGCAACAAACCTATCCACAGACCGGGGAAATAGACTATTCGCAGTATACATGTTGTTAGGAACTGCCGCCTTCTTTTTCCCTCAACTTTCCCAGTTCTTCTATACGACTTTCGAGTTTCTGCAAATCCTGGCGTGACGGAATGTCCAATTTCCCTAAAGCGCTCTTTACAACTTTGTCAATTCGAGTTTCCAGATTTCGTTTGGATTCCTCTGATTGGTTCAGCAGGTCTTTAGCTAACTTTCTACCCTCTTCCTCAGTGAGGTTGCTCTCTTCGCTAATTTTTTTTGCCACCTCCTCAATCTTATCCTTTGTCATGTAGGCAAGGCCAATTCCTGTTAAAACCGTTTTCCTGAGTAGCTCTACCATAGCATCTCCTCCTTTGATTCTCATAACTACTTCCCTAGCTTATCAAACATCATTATAGCAAGAATATTTTAGATTACAAAAATTGGCTATGGCATTATATGGACGCGTGTCTTCCCAGGAGAGCCAGGTGTCCGCTGATTCAACCCTCTACCTCTCGATAACCTCCTTACTGCTGGGGACTCTTCCAAGCAGTCTTCCGTCAATGCGGGTGGCTGAATCCACAGCTCGGCCCAACGCCTTGAATAACGATTCGGCCTTGTGGTGGTCGTTTATACCGGTGATTACTCTGGCATGAAGGTTAATTTTAGCTTCAGAGGCGAAGGAAACGAGAAAATGGTAGGCCAAATCTCCGTCCATGTCCTGCGAGGATACCCATGTTATATTATCCCTCATCCTTTTCCAGAATGCGCTTCATTTGTTTCATCAGCGTCGGAAGCTCCTCTTTGACAATATGCCAGATAATCTTTAAATCAACACCAAAATATTCGTGGATAATTCTGTTTCTAAGTCCAACTACGCCTTTCCAATACACATCTGGATACCTTGCCTTCACGTCTTCCTGTATGCTCTTCGAAGCCTCACCAATTATTTCCAGATTTCTCACTACTGCATCGACTGTCTTGCTATCGTTCTCAAAATCTTCAAACGTCAGACCCTCGATATATTTCTCAATCCTTCCAATACATTCCAAGG
>CAZJGF010000037.1:11855-14018 GCA_964545665.1 uncultured Dehalococcoidales bacterium | reverse complement strand
CTATACGGCTCTTGGCTCCAGCATTTCCGCTATCCCCAGAAGCACCCTGATACGGCATCCCAAAGCTGTGTTAATGGTGAGTACACGGTGGAGGCAGTTTTGTAAGCATTTTTGACAGCGCTCACTGGCTATACTACAATTGGCATGGAGAGATAACGATGCTAACAGAATACATCGAAGCGGCGATGAAGACAGCAAAATACGAAATCCTTTCTGACGACAACACATTTTATGGATACATCCCGGGGCTGGATGGCGTTTACGCCAACGCCGAGGACTTAGAAACATGCCACAATGAGTTGAAAGAAGTCCTGGAGGAATGGATATTGCTCAGCATGTCTCGTCACCTACCATTGCCAGTTATTGATGGAATCAAGTTGGTGATAGAGGAAGTAGTCTAGTGGCCCACCTTGGGCCTATAAAAAGAGCCCAGCTAATCAGATATTTGCAGATTTTAGGTTTTGAAGGTCCCTATTCTGGTGGGAAACACCAATTCATGATCAAATGTTTAACTCGTTTGCGACTTCCCAATCCGCATCGCAGCGATGTCGGTAGCGAGTTGCTGTCCAGGATTCTTAAGCAAGCAGGAATAGACAAGGATACCTGGGAAAGTCTGTAGGCATTACTGAGCGCCAGCAATGTGCAAATCGCAGCCCTATCTGCCTCTAGCTGAGACATTGCCGATTATGTCCTCTACTTCTTCCCTGTTCTGGCAGAATCTGGCCAGGTCCTCACCGCTGATGACCCCATTGAGGTAAAGGCTAGCCAGAGACTGGTCCAGCGTCACCATGCCGTCCTGGTTGCTGGTGCGGATGACATTATGTAGCTGGTGTATTTTGCCTTCCCGGATAAGATTTCTCACCGCTGAGCTACCCAGCATTATCTCCGCAGCGGCTATCCTTCCTGACCCGTCAGCCCGCGGCACCAATGTCTGGCACAGAACACCGATGAGCAAAGAGGCCAGCCTCGACTGGGCCAAGTACCGTTGGTCTGGAGGGAACAGGTCTATAACTCTTTCCATAGCCTGTGCTGCGCTGGGGGCATGGCCTGTGCTAAGCACAAGATGCCCTGTTTCTGCCACGGTAAGCACGGCGGCGGCAGTCTCAAAATCCCTCATCTCCCCAACAAGGATGACATCTGGGTCCTGTCGTAATACATGTTTCAGGGCGGCAGCAAAGGACAAAGTATCGTTGCCCAGCTCTCGCTGGGTAATAGCCGACCTGAGGTTGGGATGGTTATATTCCACAGGGTCTTCGATGGTGACAATATGGCAAGTGCGATTAGCATTGATGTGATGCACCATGGCTGCCAGGGTGGTGGTTTTGCCACTTCCTGTGGGTCCAGAGACTATCACCAACCCTCTGGGTCTTAAAGCCAAATCCTTGCATATTCGGGGTAACCCCAATTCGTCTATAGTGGGAATCTCGGGAGGCAAAAGACGCAGGGCAAAACTGATAGCTCCTCTCTGCTGAGCAACGTTACAGCGAACCCTGCCCACGCCGGAGAGGGTATAGCCAAAATCGAGTTCCAAAGTGCGATGAAACTCCTCCCTTTGCTCTGGCGTAGTCAGCTCCACAAAGGCTTGGCTTATTTCCTCGGGAGATAGCAGCGGCATCCCATCCGCAGGTTCTAGAGAGCCATTTATCCGTAACATAGGTAGAGAGGCAACCACCAGGTGTACATCTGAGGCATTTCTCCCTTTAGCTAGCCGAAGCAGGTCAATGATATTCGCCATACTATTTCATATTAACATGAAAATGCCGTCGCTCTAGTAGTCTTTTAGTCCTGATAAGAGGTATATTTTAGTACTAATGGGTTGTTATTTAGTGAGCCTCAGGGCAAAGCCCGTTTGATGCTCTACCTGATACATGTTGGTAATCACCACGAGGGCAAATCTGCCGCTAGCCCTTAAATTCTTAGCATAGCGGAAGACGGCATACTCATCGTCAGCTAAGCCTGCCACCGTTATGGTTTGAGTATCGTCATTCACCGACACCAAGTCTATAGTTGCAAGTAGCTTATTTATCTCGCCTAAATCAGCGTTGACTTCATCTTTACCGGCAGCGAAGCCATCAAGGGTAGTGGCAAAAGCGTTGGCAGTCTCATCCAGTGAGGAAACTTGCTGCTTAACAGTAGCTATCTCCTCGGCTTGACTGCGGACCT
>CAZJGF010000037.1:0-11755 GCA_964545665.1 uncultured Dehalococcoidales bacterium | reverse complement strand
TGATAAGAGGCATTTTCTCCTCCAGCGAATCTTCCCGAGGCAGAGGCACGCTCCGCAGCACCTCGGGCATTCTTTCTGCCATAACTACGATGTCAAAGTTAGTAGACTGGACATCTATGATAATCGCTCTAGATTCGGTGGTAGCCCTGGCTAGAGCCAGAGGTCTCAAGTCCATAAGATAAGGATTTAATCCTGCTTTACGTAGGGTTGAGATCAGGACATCCACGGAATTCCTCGGTGATGCTGCCATATAGACCACGGTCTCGCCTCCCTTAGATGGAAGAGTCTGCCAGGAGATATAAAGTCCATCCAGGGGGACTCCTAAGACTCTGCCTGCCTCGCGTCTCACCGCCTCCGGCAGCAGATTCTTGGGCAGCTCGGGAAGGGCGAGCAACCGGTGGAGGCAATTGATGCCGCTGATGCCAGCGATGACTCGCCTGGCTCCTATCCCTTTGCTTTTCCATAGCTCCCTGACCTTGTCAGCTAGGGCATCTTCATTCAGGATGACACCACCCTTGACCAAGCCAGGCTCCAAAGGCATAACAGCCCATTTCAATGGTCGCCTTCCTCTGACCACCAACGCCCAGACGGCTGAGTCATCAATATAGATAGTAGTCACTTCTTTAGCCATCTTTCATTAACCTCATTCCCTATGTCACTGCGAAGGTGAGCCAAAGCCTAGCACCACGATGTTATTCGTGAACATAGATTTTCACCCTCAAAGTCATCACTGATTCTCCCTCACTCTCGCCTTCCTCTTCTGCTCTGGCAACATTCATAACCACTGATTCAATGTTGGCAGTCGCGAATGTCTCGCTCATCTTCACGCAAAAATTGATCAGCGCCGGTGGCACTTCGCCTTCAGCAGTAATCTCCAGTGTGAACACACGATAGGGAATGCCACTTATCTCCTCATCCGTCGGGCATGAAGAAGCAAGGTTGATTATGGTAACGTTGGCATCATCAGCAGCCTCAAACAAGGCTTCATTGATTTCTATGGATTCAGTATACTGGCCGAACTCGCTCTGAAGGCCAACAATGCGGGAATTGGCTTCATTGAGCCTTGCTTCCAGAACTTCCAGCTCTTGCTTCTGGGTACTATACTCGCTTGTATATTTGATGAAATCTTGACGCGCCTGGGCTACATTGAGAATTAGCCGACTTTGCTCTGGCTTCTGGCGACCGTAGAGCACGCCCAGGCTAATAAGGAGGATAGCCAGGATGCCAATGGTTAGAATCCACCGAGTTGCTTTGCTTATCTTCATACCCGTATCACTTACCCTACGATTAGGTAGCTAAGAGTGCCACCGCTGGTGATCTCGCTGCGGAAGGAGATAATGACATAGATGAAATCAATGAGCTCTGCGCCATCGGGGTTTGAGCTTGCATAGTTGAGTACTACCTCAGCCGAAGAGTCCCCCGGTTTGATAAGACCGGCGCTTGGCGGGTTCCCCCAGGGAACGTAAAAGGTATCAATATCTATGCCACTGGCGGTAAGCCCTACCGATTGGCTATTCCAGGCATTATTAGGTGAGTTGACGGTATTTGGCATATACGGCGGAAACGAGGGTGCTGGAACTGTAATGCCATCCCAGAGCTTATAAGCTTCAGGTATTTGATGGCCAGGAACGTCCGGCGCATTAATTGCTATGAAATCACCAGAGTACACCTCATCGCCATCGCCAACAAAGCAGGTAATCTTAGCAGCATTGGTCTCGCCAGCAATCGGGTCAGGGACAAGAAAACCACTGAGGGCAAACTTCAGTCCCTCAGTGTGAGGGGCAATATAACGAAAGCGGTCAAAGAGATAGAGCTGATGCCCTTTGGTCTCCACGCTGGAGTAGATGACTATCAGCGACCAGCCGGCATAAGCCCATTCGTATTGAGCGGGATACCCACCATACCCCCAGGTAGCTGGAGTGGCCAGGGGATAGGCTGTCGTCCCGCTCGGATACAGGTCATAACCCTCACCTTCCAACACATGACCCAGGGTAAAGCTGCCGCTCTTGGTGACAGGATCAAGCCCGGCGATAACAATGTCAGTGGCATCGTAAAAGCACGAGTAGGACCAGGAGTTTTCCCCGCCGGTGGCGCCCCAAGCATCGCCCGCCTCTGGGTTTGGCTCTGTTTGACACTGAGCAGCAGTTATCTGGTTACCGTTAAACATAACCCTATTGATCTTGGCCTCCTCTACAGACGATTCCGAAGAGACAGAGATGCTGATATCATCAATATAGCAGCGCTCTTCCTCCCAACCCCAACCCTCGTTGAAGCCATCCAGGTAAAACCGCATCCTGAAGCTGCCGGTCAAGTATCCCTCTGGAATTTCATGAACAAAAGTCTCCCCCCAATACCCGAGGTCATCGCAAAAGGCGGTGATTGGCTCACCCCAACTGCTGCCCCCATCAGCGGAGAATTGAAATTCGAGACAGTCATCGGACTCCAGCGTGCCTCCTGTGCGCTGCTCCCACGAAATGGTAACCATTTTGCCTTGGTACTCCGGCACACCTAAATCTACCACTCCGGGATTCAGGGTAAGGAGCCTATCGGATTCGCTGCCACTGTGATGCCCTTGAAATTCGCTATCCCCATACCAGTAATAGATTTCCCAATCGGCTACCTCATTCCCATCCCAGTTACTGAAATTCGAACAATGGTCCTCCCATATCTTCGTTTGCTCACCACCACCTTCTATCCACCCTGACCAGTAGAGGTAAGCAGCTTCTATCGTGGCAGCAGATGGGATATCGCCCACAGCGATGGCAGCGCTACTCTCCCTGAAAAGTCTGTCTCGGAATCTTGCATTCTGCCCGGTCCCAGTAGCTGTCAGCAAGGTGGCACCTATGGCGCAGTAGTCCCCCGAGATGGCAGCACCCAATTTGCGCATTTCAACTTTGGCCGTATGGGCTTCAACAGTCGTCTGCTTCCACGTAGTGGGATCGGTAGCGACGGAGCTAACCTCATAAACCTTGACGTCAGCATCCCAGGCGAAAGGAACATCGCCCACTCCAGTTGTCGTTATCCAAGAGAGGGCAGCCCCAGGACTCCGGTCCAGCTGGTCCGAGCTGAACTCGAAGGTGACGGTTCTCTGCATAGGGTAGCCCGAATCACCAGGAAAGTCATTAAGGCCCACAGAACTGAAATTCCAGACCACGGCTTCGCCGCTCTTGTAGGGTTGAGTGACTGGCACGCAATAATAAGGGTCAAGAGGGTCATCCTCAAGACTGCTCGAGCCGGCTACATAGCTAAAGCCGGGGGGCAGCCATATCCCTATCGCTCCTACCTTCAAATTCTCCCCACCGGGGTCATAGTAGGGTTCCTCATCATCCCGCTCGTAATAATAGGTTATCTTGATTTCGTAGCCCGGCGACCCGTCGAGACTAATGACACTGCCAGTTATTATCAGCTTTCCGTTCTCAATAATTTGTCTGCCTTGCCCCGGACTTGGCGCAGCCAGTCCATTGGGGACCCAGACATTTTTGATAGTAACATCTACGCCTTTGCCATTTATGTCCTGTATGTCCTCGGTAAGGCTATACTCCCATTTGTACAAATGGTTGTAGTCAGAATAAGCATACGGGTCATAGGCCGGAGTGTAACCAGCGAATAAGTCAGCTAGTTGGTCATTCTCTATCTGCCATAGGCCATCCTCCACACCAGCGTCAGCGGCATAAAGCTCCAGTGCCTTCGACTCGACCACCTGCTGCCCCTTCAGGCTGGTGGAACAGTAGTTGAAGGTGGGAATGATAAGAAGTCCACCCAAGACCAGCAGAATCAAGGATATAGGCAGGACTTGCCCCTTCTGTTCTTTGGTTACCTTTCTAAACGTTCCTCTTACTATCTCTATCATGCTATCCTTCTAGACTTACTTCAGGATTCAGTCAGGCCGGGGTTTGACCTGAAATGTTCTCACCTCCGTTTTGCCACTGACCTCAGCAGTGATGTTCACATTAAGCACTTTTTCCAGGTCATCCCATTGGCAATCAGTACCAGCTCCTTTAGGCCTAATATACTGAGCGATGAGCGTTTGCTGACCACCATAATGGCGCCACAGCTCGCCAACCTGAAGAACATAATCAACTGTGCGAGGAGTGCCAGCCCATTCCACCCAAGTCAACTCAAGCAACGTTGCGCCTCCGGGATTATCATCTACAGTCTGGGCCATTTGCACATCTCGGCTAATCCAGTGGCAGGCGTTGCGCACCTGATTTATCGCGGTGTTCCGGTCATTGCTTAGGGTGGTGCCCATAATCACCTGATTCGTGCTCACAGCGATGGCAGCCCCGATAATGCCCGCTAAGGCAATAGCCACTATCAGCTCAACTAGGGTGAACCCCTTTTGGCTCCCGTCTAGTCTCTTTGGCATCGCAGGCTGTTTCATTTTCACTCATCCGTGAGATTGCTTCGTTTCACTAGCAATGACAAACAGGGTCATCGGTTTACCTTATAGGCCTCCAGTGTGAACACCTCTTCACCGCCATGCTCAACGGTAACTGTTATCGTGCGGATGTCCTCATCATCTCCAGGAACTTCAACGATGTCATCATCATCTGCATCAAAATTCTCAGCTTTGACAACGACAGAATAGCCACCATATTGGCTGAAAAGGAACGGGGGATTCTCCGCATCCCACCAGGAGGGAGGATCTGATGAGCTACGGTCAGAGGAGCTAACTGCGTAAGACCAAGGCCCAGTGGAATAGCCCCGGCTCTTAACATATTCCATCTGGCTCTGGGCTAGGCTTTGAGCATTGGAATGCTCACCGGCGATACGGGTAGCATTGAGAGTAGTGGCTAGACCACTGAGCAAGGCAGCAGCAATTATGCCCAGGACACCCAGGGCTATTATCACCTCAACAGCACTTAGGCCTTCGGAGCTGCCTCGCAACACTTGATAAGACTTTCTTAGCTCAAGCAATTGGTCCTGTCTCCCACGGCCTCTAGTCCGGCAAGTCCTTCGCGGCTATATACGAGTGTCCCATCGGTTTCATCCATATTCAAATGCCCAGCTGACCGTAGATAGAATACATGACAGAAAGCAAGGACAAAGCAACAAAGCCAACTATTGAGCCAATGATTATCGTCATGGCCGGAGTGATGAGAGCTACCATAGATTTAGTTTTATCATCAGCCTCAGTCTCATAGCTTTCAGCTACGGTAGTTAACGTGTTATCCAGGTTACCCGTCTCCTCGCCCACTGCGGTCATCTGCACCATAAGGGGCATGAAAAGCTTATTCTTCGCCATAGGGCCAGCTAAGCCTGCACCGGCAATCATGCTCTGCTGGACTTCGATCAATGCTTTTGACACAGCCTTATTATTGGTGCTCTGGACGGCCAGAGTCATTATTTCGGGCAGAGGTAAGCCGCTGCCGTAAAGTAGTGCCATGCTGCGGCAGCAACGGGAAAGCTCGTTGAGAAGGTTAATACGCCCGATGCGAGGCAAGGTGAGCATTAATTTGCCCCACTGATATCTTCCTGGAGGTGTTCTGCTATAGGCATATCCCACGACCATGGCGATTACTATGCCTGCCAGAAGCCAAAGGCCGTAGTGGTTGAGCCAGTCAGCCGCGGCCATGAGCACTCTGGTCGCTGCCGGTAACTGCACGCCAAATGAAGCGTACAAGCTAGAGAAGGCTGGAAAAACGAAGGTGACCAGTACCCCGACAACCACGATGGTTACGACACAAACGATGGCAGGATAAATCAGAGCATTCTTAACGCTTTTCCGGGTTGTATCTACCTTTTGTATATAATCAGCCGCTCGCCTCAATACCACTTCCAGATTCCCACTTCTTTCTCCTACGGATACCAGCCTATGATAAAGCGTGGAAAAGGCATGAGGATGCTTGCTTAGCGCCTGTGACAGGGGACTGCCACTGCGAACATCGGAGACAACGTCCCGAATTATCCTCTTCAAGCTGCGGTTGGTTGTCTGTGCCCGCAGTAATTCTAAGGAAGCAACAACGTCAGTACCTGATTCCAGCAACAAAGCTAGCTGACGGGAGAACATTACTATTTCGGTGGGGTTTATGCGGGAGAAGTAGGAGGTTAATTTCCCAGCATGGAAAAAGGGGGTAACTTCCTCAAGGCTGAGGACTCGACAGCCGCCACCAGACAGCATATCAGCAGCAGCTTCCACGCTGCCAGCACAGAGTCTCCCCTTGACTAGTTTATTATCGTCGGTGCAACCTACATAATGGTAATCCATAGCTACTCAATGAAGTAAGCGTTGCGTAACACTTCAGAGGGGGTGGTAATGGCTCCTTTTACTTTGAGCATGCCATCTCTAATCAGTGGCACCATTCCTTCCTCAATTGCCTGCCGTCGAACCTCAGCCGTGCTGGCACCTTTCAGTACTTGCATCCTGATATCGTCGCTCAGGGGCAGAACCTCGAAAAGTCCTGTCCTCCCCCGGTATCCAGTATAGGAGCATAGCTCACAACCAGTGCCATAGAGGAACTCAGTTCGCTTTTCCGCCATTTCCTTACCGTAAGCTAACTGCTCCATCAAAGGGGCTTCCTTGTAGTCACAACAATCAGGACAGATGCGGCGCACCATGCGCTGAGCCACCACACCGGTAACCGCCGATGATACCAGAAAAGGCTCTATGCCTAGGTCGAGGAGGCGAAAGATGACTCCTATGGCATCATTGGCATGAATGGAAGAGAGGACTAAGTGCCCTGTCAAAGCTGCCTGAATAGCTATTTCGGCCGTCTCAGCATCACGAATCTCACCTACCATAATGATATCAGGGTCAAGACGCAATATGGACCTCAAGCCATTGGCGAAGGTAAGTCCTGCCCTGGGGTTAACCTGGATTTGATTCATGTTGGCAAAGCGGTATTCCACCGGGTCCTCGATAGTGATGATATTGCGGGATATCTTGTCCAGCTTATTGACTGAGGCGTAGAGTGTAGTAGTTTTGCCCGCCCCGGTAGGACCACTAATCAAGATCATGCCGAAGGGAACTTTGAGCATGTTCTCATATTTAGCTAAAGCTTCGGGAGAAAAACCTAACTCAGGTAAATCTATGATGCCCAATGACTTATCCAGAAGGCGTAGAACTGCTGTCTCACCATGGACGGTGGGAGAAGTAGCCACGCGGACGTCCATCGGCCTGCCTTTGGTTTCAATGGAAAACTGCCCGTCCTGAGGACGGAGGCGGTCAGCGATATTCATATCAGCTATTATCTTTATTCTTGAGGTGAGGGGAAGATGTATTTTTAAGGGCAAGGACATAACATCCTGGAGGGCGCCGTCAATACGATAGCGGATTCTTAGTCTATCTTCTTCAGGCTCAAGATGAATATCGGATGCCCTGGCTTTGGCCGCCTCATCAATGATAAGGCGCAAGGCACTGGCCACTGGAGTATCTTCAGCAGCTTCAATCAAAGCCTGCTCATCCACCGTCTCAGCGCCACTGGGCATACGAGATATTTGCTCCTCAATCTGCCCGAAGCCTTTATAGTTGAAATCAATAGCTTCCCGCACTTCCTTCTCACTGGCAGCTATCGGCTCTATCCTCATCCTGCTTTGCAATGCCAGAGCTTCCAGAGCGAAGATATCAGCCGGATTTGCCATAGCTACTTGTAAGACATTGTCCACAATGGCTATGGGCATGGAGGTGAATCTTCTTGCCATGGTTTCGGGGATTAGCCTTAAGACTTCAGGCTGAGGTATCCGCCTGAGCAGTCTCTTCCTGGGCTCCACCTTAGGCACCGCGGTGAGCAAGTCCTCGACGGCACCTTGAAGATCAGAGGTCTTTTCCTCCTCTATTGCTCCTCGGTTCCTAAGTTCGATTACTTCTATGTGCTGTTGCTCAGCGAACTGCTTAGCTTCAGGAGCGAGCTTCCCGGAGATCAAGAGAATTTTTCCCTGAATTCCAGCATCATAAGCTTTGGTATCAAACAGGGATACCTGACTCAAGCTTACTTTATCCTCAGTTATTTCGTCTATACCCAGCCTGTGAACTACAAGGCCATCGTCCCAGGAGGCTAGGGCGTCAAAGGTATATTCTGCTCCTGACCTTCCCTTGACTCTGGCAGTCCTCTCAATCTTGTAGCCAGAGTCGGCCAAAGACTGCAAAAGTTGAGACTGCGTTTTCCAACTAATGGAACCTTTCTTCGCTGGTGGAGAGGGCAGTGGCGAGGTTAAGAATGTCTTCAGGCTTTCCTCCTGGAAAACTCTTACTCTTTGGTTTTGAGCAAAACGGCTGGCCACAGAGTCAAGCCTGGGAAGAGCAATGAGGCTCTTGTCTCTGATGCCGCAGTCATAGCATTTGTCATCAAAGGCAAAGACTTCGCCTAAGCCTATTTCCTGCTCATCATCACCTAGGGCAATGTCTACGGCGATGGTGTAAGCAATGAGCCCATCGTCTCTGCGGGCCAACATATCGAAGGAGTGCTCACCTCCAGATTTGCCTGTTAGCGAAGCATTTTGCTCCACTTCATAGCCTTGGTTTTCAAGACGCTGGATAAATTGGCTTCTGACCTGTTCAATTTGTGATAGCTCTAACTGCTGCATAGCTTAATTGAACATATGCTGAGCCACGTTGTCAATGGAACTTTAGTACGGCGTTGACAGGGGGCTAAGCGATAGGTGACAATGGTCACAGTGGCTGAGAAAAGGCTTCTTGCTCTATTCTTAAGCCTGGCTTTTCTGTGCTCTTTCATCTTGTTTCCCCTCGCCAGGAACAGCTTAGCTTCAGCTAGCCCAGACGAACTGAAGTGGTCCATTGTGGATACACCCAGTGAGCAAGGCTATGTGGTAGCCAGCCCCAGCGAGGTCAATGCTTTTGCGCTTGGCTCTGATGACGAGACCCTCTATGCCATAGATGTACCCGGTGAGAAGGTCTATAAGTCAACCGATGGCGGCGTTACCTGGGGAGACGACTTGGGCCGAGCGCTTGAAGATGAAGGCGCCACCCTGCCTGCCTGGGATATAGCTGTGGCACCGGATAACCCCGATTTAGTGGCTGTGGCTACCGATGACAGGCAAGCAGTTTACGTTTCGGAGGATGGTGGGAAAAACTGGACAAATACCCACGTTTCCGATGCCATAGGCTGGGATGCCAACTTGCTCATTGCTGACATTGCCATTTCCCCAGAATATGACAACAATGATATTGCTATAGGGACAAGAAACCCGGATGGCATTACTAATGGCGATGTCTGGGTGATAAGGCGCGTGGCCTTTGCCGCCTGGCAAGCTCAGGCACTGAGCATGGATGTGACTTCAATTCGCTTTTCACCTAATTATGACGATGACAAAACTATATTGGCTATCGCCAGTGACATTGACAATACCTATCTCTGCACCGGTGCCAGAAATACCGATGAAAATACCACTAACTGGAAGGTAACCGATCCCCCAAAGGTGGAGATAGCTGAACTCACTGGGGACTCACCTGGAGAAAATGAAATCATCGTGTCTGATTTAGCCTTACCTTTGAATTACTCAGGCACCAGAGCTAGTAGACGCGTGGTCTACGCCGCTTATAGCTCGAATACAACAGTCGACGATGTCTATCGCATCGAGGATACCGAGGTTTATAGGCTGGACGTCAACGACGGTAGCAAGGTTGCCATAGCTTCCATCGCTTATTATGGTACCTATACCGGTGGAAAGCTTCTGGCAGGGGAGGTAGCGGCTAAAGCAAGTTCAGCCAGCGCTCTGGTCTACTTTTGCTCCAACCCTGAAGAGGATCCTCCTGACTGGGAAGACCCGACAAAACCGCCCACCGGCGGTTTTACCTCTGGCCGCGCCAATGCTCAGCTTGCCTGGAGCTATAATGGCAAGGTGGCTTACTGTGGAACAAGCACAAATTGTGTGGAAAGTGCTGCTGATTGGGCTGACCCTGATAACTGGGAAGGCCAGCTTCAAGACGAAAGCGCCTTCTCTAGAAGCAAGGATTATGGTGATGCCTGGAATCAGCTTGGCCTCATAGATACTGAGATAAGCTGCCTTTGCGATTATGCCTTTTTAGATGATTACGAAACCCTTTGTCTCGCTTCAGCCGGTAGCAGCTTCGATAGCCTATGGCGAAGCACCAGCGACCCTCTGGGGGAAATCTGGCAAAGGGTACTGTGCTTTGATAGCGAAACTGATGACATAGTTTTGAGACCCACTCCTGAGGCTAGCGGTAAGGAAGCTATCTTCTTCGCTGTGCTAGACAGCAATAACGCCAGCTATTCCCTGGACAACGGGGAGACATGGAAACCAGTTTGGCAGTGCCCTAATATTACCGATTTAGCTATAGTTAGCAATGAACTGCTCTATGTTCTGGATGGCAATCTGGTCAACAAAGGCACCTCGGAAGATAGGCAGGACATCTGGGAGTGGCAAACAGACATAGATACCGGGCTTCTCTCAGGTCATGCCATAGCTGTTAGTGGCGAGGATTTCGTCTTCGTTGGTGAAGATGAAGATGGTGGAGGCAAAATAGCCTATTCCACCGATGGTGGAGCCACATTCGAGCTTACCGAAGCTTTACCTGAGCTAGGCAATACGCAGGTGATACCTGATGAGGATTTTGATAGCAACCGATTGATTTATGCTGCTAGCGATGACGGCGGAATTTACCGCTGGACCATTGAAGGCAGCACCTTTTGGAGAGAACTGAACCCACCACACACAGGCTTTCATGGCCTAGCTCAGCAGGGCGGCGCACTCTACGGAGCTTATGGGGCAGGAATTGTTCGCACCCTAATTCCTCATCTGGAAACCGTCACTGAGAGTGACTGGGATAGCCTTACTGCTGGATTAGCCAGCGGCTTTACCTTTAGACCTGGCACGCTGGAGGCAGTAAGCGATGAAGCTATAGACCTATGGGCAATTGATGGCCGAGCTTATGATTTTCCTAATAATAGGGGCTGCCTCTGGGTCTACTCAGATACCTTCGTCTTACAAGCCCCCTGGCCAACCTCCCCAGCAATAGGTGAACTGATACCATGTGACCCGTGTGCCTGCCAGGCCAGCATATTTTGCTTTCGTTGGCGAGAATTATCTCTGACTGAGCAGTATGAGCTGTGGATAGCTACGGATGAAGAGTTTGATTACGTGATAGCTAAAATAGACAATATAACCCCTGCTAACCCTAGTAGCCCTGCTTGGTGTGCACGTGAAGGACCGTTACGCTTAGTTTGCGGCAAGACTTACTACTGGAAGGTGAGGGGCTGCGCCACTACTGAGGGTGAAACCGTCCATAGCTGCTGGTCGCCGCCGATGACGTTTACTGTGAAAACGGGCACATCTAAAGGGGGAATGCATATTGCCCCTATCTTGGTAGCTCCAGAGAATGGCAGCCGAGGTGTGTCAAGGTCGCCAGCGTTTTCCTGGACAGGATTCCCCGACACGACAAAATATGAGTTTATCCTGGCCGAAGACGTCAATCTGACACAGGTGGTAGTTACAGAGGAGGTGCCTGTATCAGCTTACATATACACAGGTCAGCTTGACTGGGGCAAGACCTATTTATGGCA
Organism: uncultured Dehalococcoidales bacterium; assembly: GCA_964545665.1. Taxonomy (GTDB): domain Bacteria; phylum Chloroflexota; class Dehalococcoidia; order GIF9; family AB-539-J10; genus CAZJGF01. Next base: position 275 of record CAZJGF010000037.1, on the reverse strand, counting down.
GGTAAGGGCAATTGAGCCTGCCCCCAGTGAACCTGCCATAGGCACCTTTACTGTGATGCCAGAGCCACCCCTAGCACAACTGCCAGCACAACTGTCAGTTCCATCACCGACTCCCCAGACACCATTCTGGACATGGGTAATTATTGGCATACTGGCTCTGTTGGCGGTACTCATTATCACATTCTGCTTCGCCACGAGGCGCTAAGAGAACCAGTGCAACGCTCTAACCAGATTGCTATGACGTATACGCGGCTGGCCAGCCCACATTAAACTCA
>CAZJGF010000036.1:0-14374 GCA_964545665.1 uncultured Dehalococcoidales bacterium | reverse complement strand
TGCTGACCCCATAGGGCAACAGATGCGTATGGGCAGCATTATTGTTCGCGTTGTTGGCGTACTGGAGAGCAAGGGGGGTGGGTTTAACTCGTCTGATGATGCTGTCCTCATCCCGCTCACCGCTCTGCAGCAGGCGGTTGCCCAGACGCGAAGTGCACAGGGAGAGCGCGTGGTATCATCCATAGCACTGACGGTAAGCGACGAGAAGCAGGCAGACTACGTCGTTGAGGAAATCACCAGCCTGCTCCGCACCCGCCACCGGCTTGCGGCCTCTGCCGACGACGATTTTAGCATCATGTCTATGGAGGAGCTAGTCAGCACCGTCCAGCAAATTTCGGGGACGTTGACGCTTCTTCTGGGCGCTATTGCTGCCATTTCGCTGCTGGTGGGGGGCGTCGGCGTGATGAATATCATGCTGGTGTCGGTGCTGGAGAGGACCAGAGAGATAGGCATTCGCAAGGCGCTGGGAGCCAGAGAGCGGGACATATGGGGTCAATTTCTCATAGAAGCAGCCTGCTTGACATTTGCTGGTGGTATCATCGGGGTAGGCGCGGGCTGGGTGGTCTCACACTTCGTCTCCAGCATGACGCAGATGCCAACCTTGGTGACCGCCGATATAGTTATCCTTGCTGTTTCGGTATCGATTGGTATTGGTCTATTCTTCGGTTTCTATCCTGCATGGAATGCCTCCCGGCTTAACCCTATCGAAGCACTCAGGTCTGAGTAGCAATCAATCTACCCCTCTTCGCGTTGCGCAATGCAACAACGTATTTTGTATTGTGCAACTGTTAGAATCGTTGAAGTAATCAAACTCCTGGCTAACTCGGGGTTAATGTAATTAGCATTGTGGTGGAGCTAGGGTCTCAATATTACTCTCAACATAGTCTCGACAAAACCATTAGACACTAATATAATGCATCATAAAGTAAATTATATATATTATTATCATTTTATGTTGTGAAGAGTTTGTGCCAGGAGGAATTCTAAACATGCGGAGCGAAATCCTGGAGAGCATCACCGAGGATTTGCTCTCTATTCCTCCCCTTATCTTCAGAGGCGTCCGGAGAAAACTGCTTAAGACAGCACTGGCTAATAGTGACGTGGATATTACGCCGCTTCAATTTGAGATTATGAGACTACTGGAGGAAGTGGGAACGCTCCACATTGCCGAAATCGGAGAAAAGTTGCAGATAGCGAGACCGCAAATGACCCACCTGATAGATAAGCTGGAGGATCTGGGTATGGTCGAAAGACAGATAGGTACAGCGGATAGAAGAACGATTAATATTGTGCTCACCGGCCAGGGTAAAAATACTTTGAAAGAGCATGACAGCCGTATAAGGAATGCTATTAGAGAGACTCTGTCCTGCCTCACAGATGACGAACTAGAGGATTTATCGGACTCCTTGAGAAAGACAAGGGATGTACTATCAAAACTACAGTGAAGCACATTCCATGCCACCTGTTACTGCATGAATTTGCCAGGATGTGCAATTAGCTCCGTGAATAACCGTAATCAAAGTGTACTTGACGATGATCGAATCGGCCGGCTATTGCTGAAACTATCCCTTCCCGCGTTTTTCGGCATGTTTGTCATCACATTGTACAACGTGGTAGACACAATTTTTATCGGTCACTACGTTGGTGCACTTGGCATCGCCGGGCTTTCCATTGTTTTTCCGCTTCAAATGCTGTCAATGGGGACTGGGCAGATGATGGGCATGGGTGGTGCGTCACTAATTTCGAGATTAATCGGAGCCAATAACGCTCCTAAGGCAGAGCATGCACTGGGTAACGCCATAACTTCTGTTGTTGCACTATCAGCGGTAATCATGATAGCCGGCTTAGCGGATATAGACTTCTGGCTCGGGCTTATGGGCTCGTCGGAGACTATCCTTCCCTATGCCAAAGACTACATGAGTATTATTCTCAGTGGCTTGGTCTTTCCCACTTTTGCCATGGCACTAAACAGTCTGGTGAGAGCTGAGGGAAATGCCCGTGCTGCCATGACAGGAATGATAATAGGAGCCGTATCGAACATCATACTTGATGCCATATTCATCATACCACTGGAGATGGGAATAAGGGGAGCGGCACTGGCCACCGTGATAGCACAGATGATTTCCGCTGGGTATCTTATCGGTTACTATGCCTCCGGTAAGAGCTTTCTTAAAATTCATTCAAGAAACCTGATTCTCGAATGGGATATATTGAAAGCAATCATTGCCATAGGAATTGCATCATTAGCGAGGACACTGGCTGGCAGTTTAGCCATGGTTTTCATAAATAGGGTGCTTGTTGTCTATGGCGGTGATTTAGCCGTGTCTGCCTTTGGCATAATTAACCGCATAATGATGTTCGCAATTATGCCCGGTATCGTTATCGGCCAGGGGCTTCAACCGATACTCGGCTTCAATTACGGGGCGAGGCATTATGACAGGGCATTAAAGGCAATCAAGATAGCCATTGCTGCAGCAACCACTTGTTGTGTCGGGGTCTTTCTGGTTCTCTATTTCGTCCCGGAACTGGTTATTCGCATTTTCACTACTGATAATGAGCTTATTGCTCTAGGCTCTTATGCTGCGAAGCGCGTCTTTCTGGTTCTATATCTGATAGGCTTTATGATGGTTGGTTCATTAGTCTTCCAGTCAATTGGGAAAGCTATTCAGTCATTCGTCACTGCTATATCGAGGCCCTTTCTGTTCTTGATTCCCCTGATATTCATACTGCCACAATTCTTGCGGCTAGACGGTGTGTGGCTGGCATTTCCGATTGCTGATGGACTTACATTCGTGCTAATGCTTGCACTTCTTATCCCACAGATAAGAGAGTTGAGGAGTATGGATTTGTTAGGGAAATAGGGGAGATTCACCAGGCAGAAGGACATGGCTTATTGGCATGCGCAATAGTGGTATGGTTAGGAATCTTCTTGAACAGGGGCTATTTACGAAGGAGGGGCGTTTCTCATCGCAGCCAGCGGGCCATCTTCTGGGCAAGCCTGGCCTGCTAGCTGTGCTGGCAGGTCTATTGCTGGCAGCCTGGTATGGAGAGGTAGTGATAGTTGTTGTACTAGGTTTGCTTTTGTCTGCTGCTGGACTGTCTAAATTATGGAGCCGATTGTCACTCGTAGGGGTTAGCTGCCAGCGGCTGGTCAGTGAGTGCCGCGTTTTTCCGGGCGAACATATAGAGCTGAAGTTACGTTTGGTGAACCGCAAACTTTTGCCTCTTCCCTGGATTCAAGTAGATGATGAGATTCCGGTTGGATTTGCTCCCGATGTTTCTCTAACGCCAAGTAGCAGGCCCGGATTTGGTTGCTTGAGTAAATCAGCAGCGCTTCTCTGGTATACCGGAGTGAACTGGAAGCAGCGGCTGGACTGCTACAAGCGTGGCTATTATCCACTGGGGCCAATCACAGTGTTTTCCGGCGACATCTTTGGATTTTATCCCCGTTCCATTACCGAGCCCATGATAGACCATGTGGTTGTCTACCCCAGGATTTTCACGATAGCCCAGCTGGGCATGCCCTCATTGTATCCCCTTGGTGAGACAACCGCCGAGCGACGTATCTTTGAGGACCCAATACGTGTCATTGGGGTGCGCGACTATAGCCCTCATGATAGCCGCCGACGTATCCACTGGAAGGCAAGCGCCCGCCATCAGAATTTGCAGGTAAAGGTCTTCGAGCCAACCACAACATTAAAGGTGGCACTGTTCCTGGCTGTTGATAGCTTCCGGCATGACGAACCGCAGAGTGAGGAAGATTTTGAGTTGGGTATAAGCACTGCTGCTTCCGTTGCCAATCATCTTATGGAGCGGCGCAGCTCTGTAGGGCTATTTGTCAACTCCCGTCTGGCTGATTCCGGTCAACCAATTACAATTCTACCGGGCAGCAGTAATAGTCAACTGCTTGACATGCTGGAAGCTCTCGCCAAGGTTACCCCTCTATCCAGCGGTCCTTTTGAGGAGTTCCTGCAGACTGAACGAACAAGCTTGCCTTGGGGAACTAGCCTTGCTTTCATACTATCTAGGCCTTCGCCGTCATTAATGCAGTTGCTTGTCGGCTTGAAGGAGAGCGGACACAAACTGCTGGTCCTTCAGGTTGGTGACCCTGGAGGAAACGAGATTGAGCATAGCATCCCCTGGCATCGCATTGGACAGCCAGGAGACCTAATGGCAACTAATTCTGAGAAAATGAAATGAAGCTGGGCTGGCAGAAAGGTGTATTGTACGTCGCCATAATAGGCATGGAAGGTTGTTGGCTCTATGCCTTAATGGCTCTACTAAATAAACAAGTGGCCGGTGGATGTCTTTCAGTCCATGGGATGCTGATTGTCTATCCACTGGCTTTTATCTTCAACATGCTGCTTCAACATCTACGGTGCCCGAAAGCTTGCATTTGGGGTGTGAGCTGGCTGGCATGGGCGCTGAGTATGCTGCTAATCGTGAAAGTCCAGTTGTTCGGTGACTTGCCACTGTTGGATTCGGCATGGCTTTTGTCGGTACCCCGGTCAATCGTCGAAGTGATTTACACATTCAGACCGGAACTGTTGATTCTCCTCGGCACCGGCGTTATGTGGTGGCTGGGTCGGCGTCTCTCCTATCTCAAGGTTGACTTTGGCGCACTGGTTAGCGAATTTCAGTTCGGACTGCTCATCCTGCTCATCGCCTTCTTTGCTGCCTCCCAGCTAGGAGTTGAGCTTGCCAGCTCGGTTCCCATGGTTCTAACCTTTTTCCTCTTTGCTCTGTTGGGAATATCCATAGCGCATGCCCTGGAGGGCACAAGCTGGCTATCAGGATTATACCAGGGTCACTGGTCAGGACTTCTGCTGATTACCATCAGCCTGGTTCTTCTTCTTGGCTTGCTCATTAGCGCAGTGGTAACCCCTGGTTTTCTGCAACTTGCTGTTGCTGCCTTGAAATGGCTTCTGGGCCTGATTCTGAAACTGATAGCGTTGATAGCCAGCCTTTTCCCTGAGCCAGAGCCAGCGGAGCTGCCACCAGCTACGCCCATGCCTGAAATGGAGCCTTCGGAAGTCTTCAAGATGTGGACCGTACCTGAATCAGTGCGCAGCGGTCTTCGTATTGGTTTCTATGTGCTGTGGCTCGGTCTTATCGTTGTTGCCCTGTGGCGAATCTCCTCTGACATATTTAGCTGGTTGCGGCGTAAGCTGGCTGGCATGGCCGGGGCTGAGTTTGAATCATTACCAGGTGCATTTAGAGCGGATTTCCTAGGCTGGTTGAAGCGCATTTGTCTCAAATTGCTTGGGTTAAGACTGCCAATCCACTTGGGAGCCAGGACGCGGGCAATCCTGCCGGAGGTAGCCTCTGTGCGCCAGATTTATCGTCAGCTTCTACACTGGGCAACCGCTGCTGGCTGGCCCCGGCACATATCTCAGACTCCATATGAATATCTCCATGCACTAGCACAATTGATGCCGGAGGTCCAGGGCGATTTGGATTTGATTACGGAGCAATATGTCAGGACGCGCTATGGTGCCTTGCTGCTGACCAAAGGTGAGTTACATCAGTTAAGGCAGAGCTGGCGCAATGTGAGCCAAAATAAGCTTAAGAAAAGGGGCAAGTATAAATGGATAAAGTAGTTAAGGAAGTGAGTCAGGAAATAAAGGAAGCAGCCGATAGATTAACAAGCAATGTCAGTAAGGTCATCGTTGGTAAGAAAGAGACTGTCGAGCTGGTATTAGTGGCTTTGCTCTGCGAGGGGCATGTGTTAATTGAAGACGTGCCTGGAATTGGGAAAACGATGCTGGCCAAGGCAGTAGCTAGGTCACTGGGTTGCAGCTTCAAGAGAATTCAGTGTACCCCTGACCTATTGCCCTCAGACGTTACTGGTATCCACTATTTCAACCAGAAGGCCTCAGAATTCGAATTTCGGCCGGGGCCGATTATGGCGAACATAGTGCTGGTTGACGAGATAAACCGCGCTACTCCAAGAACACAGTCGTGCCTGCTGGAGTGCATGCAGGAACAGCAGGTCACCGTTGATTTGGAGACAGTTCCTTTACCACGACCCTTTCTGATCGTTGCTACGCAGAATCCCGTTGAACTAGAGGGCACCTTCCCTTTGCCCGAGGCACAGCTTGACCGCTTCCTGCTCAGAGTTGGCCTCGGTTACCCCACTGAAGATGATGAGGGAGAGATTCTGTCTCGCTTCCAGCAGGAAAACCCCTTAGATAATCTGACCAGTGTGATTGAGGCTGAGGAACTACTAGAAATTCAAAAACTGTGTCGTCAGGTGTACGTAGAAAGCTCGATTCGTAGCTACGCTGTAGCCATCGCTAGGGCTACCCGAAGTCATAAGGATATTAGACTTGGAGCTAGCCCGCGCGCTTCCCTTGGTCTTCATTTGGCGTCGCAAGCTCTAGCGGCGATTCGGGGGCGGAACTACGTCATACCAGACGATATAAAGTACTTGGCCGTTCCTACTCTGGCCCATCGCCTTATTGCTAAAACGGAGGCTCATTTGAGAGGACGGTCGGCAGGAGAGATAGTAGGGGAAATCGTGTCCACTGTGTCTGTTCCCGTAGAAGAGCAGAGATAAGGATGAAATGACTACAATTACGAAAACGCCTTTTCTCCTGGGCTGGTTTTGGTATGAGGATTAAGCCTATCCGCGCCGAATCGAATAAAGCAACATACCACAGGGCGTAGGTTGCCGATGCTGGTTTTCTGTTTCCGCATTTCGTCCATCAGGTTGATGCATTGAAGGTTTGGAAATATAATTGACCCTGAGAATCCATCGTCTCATTTTCCTCCATTCAAGTGGTGCAGGGGGGCGTATTATGCATGCTTTATATGATGAATTCCTCACCTATCTGGAAAGCGAGAACCGGCAACAGTGTGTCGAATTTGCCCTGTCAAGACTGTCGAATGACGAACTTGATGTAGTGACACTCTATGACGAAATCCTCGCTCCCTGTATGAGGGAGCGCTTCTGTAGGGCGGAGCATAGGGAGATTTGCGTGTGGGAAGAGCACGTCAGAAGTTCCATTGTGAGGACTGTGATTGAATGTTGCTACCCCTTTGTCGTCAAAGAGAGAGAAGAGAGGTACCACTCGGGCTTGGCAGAGAAGGTTATTGTGTTTTGTCCCAAAGAGGAGTACCACGAGATTGGTGCCAGGATGGTAGCTGACTTCTTCAGCCTGTGCGGGTTCGATGCAGTATTTGTGGGTGCTAATACTCCTCATACTGAAATGATAGGGGCAATCGGTTGTGTCAAGCCCAAATATGTAGCCATTAGCGTAACAAACTACTACAACCTTGTGGCGGCTCGCAAGACAATTCAGCAGATGGTCGAGGTGAGGGAGACCAGCGAGGCTGATTTCAAGATAATAGTAGGAGGACAAGCTTTCGAGCGAAACCCAAATATGGACAAAGAAATGGGAGCTGACTTTCTTCTGGACACGTTCGATGATATTAGGAGACTGTCGCAAGGAAAATAGCGATGTTATCATTCAGGATAGCGGTAAGATTCCTCAGGTCTGGTAGAACTCAGACGCTCCTGATTGTTACAGGTATAGCCGTAGCCGTATCGATTCAGGTATTCGTTGGACTCCTAATAGGTAGCTTGCAGAAGAGCCTGGTTGACCGCACCATTGGGAACTCGCCGCATATAACCATTTCTTCTGCAACTGATATCGCTACCATGCGTGATTGGGAAAAGCTGGTAGACCGGATAGAGCAGTTGGGTAATACAAAAGCAATATCCGCGTCAGCAAGCGCTAATGCATTTGTCAGAGATGGGGAAACGGACTTGCCTATTCTTGTCAGGGGGTTCGATTTTGAAAATGCTGATCGAATATACAATATCCGTAGCTCTATCTACGAAGGAAGACCGTACCAGTCGCAGCGGGAAGTCTTAGTAGGTAGGGATCTCAGGGAGGAGCTTGAGCTGGAAATAGGTAATAGACTGGGATTAATACTGCCAAATGGTGCGGTGAACACCTTTACCATATCCGGCTCCTACGATCTGGGTGTGGCCAGCATAAACAAGTCGTGGGTCATGGCCAACCTGAAGACAACCCAGGGGCTGTTTGGTTTTGGCAGTCGAATAACCTCGATAGAGATTGCGGTTGACGAGGTGTTTGAGGCGGATATGATTGCTTATGAAATACAGCAGCTGTTGAACGACAAAAACATCAAGATTGAGAACTGGAAGGAACTGAATGAAGAGCTTCTCAGTGGGCTTGATGGCCAGAGAATTTCGAGCACGGTAATACAGGCAGTAATAATACTCTCTGTGGTCATTGCGATTGCCAGCGTGCTTGCCGTCAGTGTACTCCAGAAATCCCGGCAGATAGGCATTTTGAAGGCGATGGGCATCAAAGACCGCGCTGCCAGCCTGATATTCATATATCAGGGTTTCCTCATCGGGCTTGCTGGCTCAATACTGGGCATAGCACTGGGACTCGGTTTACTATATGCCTTCAATATTTTCACCGCCAATCCGGAAGGGACTGCGTTAATAGACCTTTACATCGACTACAGTTTTGTTCTCAGGTCGTGGTTACTGATATTGCTGGCATCAACATTGGCTGGAGCGATACCTGCCAGGAAGTCATTGCGGCTTAATCCTATAGACGTAATAAGGGAGGGCTGATATGAGTAATGTGGTCGAACTGCAAAGTGTCGACAAAGTATACCGTGGCGTTATTGACACCCAGGTGCTTTTCGGCATAAACCTCAGTTTTGAGGAAGGCTCATTCAATTCCATTATAGGCGAATCTGGCAGTGGAAAATCAACACTCCTAAACATTATTGGCACTCTAGACAAACCAACAAGGGGACAAGTTTTCATAGATGGCAATAGAACCAATGGCCTGAGTAGAGGTAAGCTTGCGGAGTTGAGAAACAGGACCACAGGTTTTGTCTTTCAATTTCATTATCTTCTCCCCGAGTTTACAGCCAGGGAGAATGTCTTAATGCCCTCTGTGATCAGCGGGAAGGAGCCAGCTGAGCTTGTAGCCGATAGGGCTGACGAGCTGTTCGAGATGTTAGGTATCTCTATGGTAAAGAACAACCTGGCAACTAAGATGTCTGGAGGCGAACAGCAGAGAACTGCCATAGCTAGGGCTCTGATAAACAACCCCAAGATTTTGCTGGCTGATGAACCCACTGGCAACCTGGATTCTGAGAACACGACGACGATATACAAGAGATTTCGCCAGATAAACGAAAGGTACAATACAACATTCGTAATCATAACGCATGATCGCAGGATCGCCGAAGAAACTGACAGAATTGTTGAGATAAAAGACGGCAGCATTGTAGTTGACATAAAGAAATGACGTCGGCCATGGTGGCGAAGCTTGGCTGCCGCGGCTCACATATCTTCTATAGCCGTTTCGGTATGGATTAGCGTTGGCCTATTTTGGGATTTTTCGCTTTCTGAGACGTATCCCCACCTCGGTCCCGTTGAAGCATTCAGGTCTGAGTAGGGTTAAACCAGGAGTCATATTGTATTTGCAGTTCGACAAGTTGGTTGAATACGTCGTACGAAGCGGTACACATCTCCAACTGAATTAAGCCACTGTATCAACTCAGTGAACAAAAAGCTCAGCTTTAGATAGGGGAGCGACTGGCTAACTGCTCGCTAAGCTGGTAATATGATTGCCTTATGACCAAGAAAGAGATAATGGATTTGCTCGGTGGGGTAGAGAAAGTATTTGCTGAGGAAGCAAATTTGATTCGCTTGGAATCAGGCCGGGTGGTTTTCGTTGGTGATACTCATGGCGACTTTGAGGCAACTGGGAAAGTTGTCCAGGGGTATCTTAAGCCAGGAAACAAGCTGGTCTTCCTTGGCGATTATGTTGACCGCGGTCCAGCTTCTCTGGAGAATATCAACTTCTTGCTTCAGCAAAAACTTGAGCATCCTGAGAGCATCTTCCTCCTCATGGGCAACCACGAGGGTTATGGTGTAGTGCCTTTCAGCCCGGCCAATTTCTGGGAGGGATTGGATGCTGAACTCCGCCACCGGTATATCGCAGTTCTTTCCAAGCTGCCGCTGGTAGCATCTACTACCAACGGGGTGATTGCTTTGCATGGAGCTCTTCCTGATGTGCCCAGCTTGGGGGATATCAACGGGATAAAGCCGGGTGATGACCGATGGCATCAGACGACCTGGGGCGACTGGCAGGAAAGGGAAGGAGGCTTTCTGGGGTTTGATTCCTATACTGGAAGGCCTCAATTCGGCCAGGGCTGGTTCGAAGAAATCATGTCCCGCTTTGACAAAAATATCTTGATAAGGTCTCACCAGCCCAATGCTCCCCAGGTGATGTACGGAGGCAGATGCCTCACTATCTTCACCTCGTCGGCTTACAGACACTATGTTCCTGAGCGGACCGTGGCTGTGCTTGATTCGGAGGAGGAAGTGCACAGTGTGGCTGACGTGAAGATAGAGGTTGTTTAAGCTATCGCAGGGCTGATTGATTTTCGGGCAAGCGTAGCAATCGCCCTTTCGGCTGCTGAAATCAGCTTACTATAAGGCAACTGACATATTGACTGCTCTGTTATATGATGAGAATTGGACAAGGTGCTTTTACTATGCCTGCGGTCGAAGTTAATCATATAGTCAAGTCCTACGCAGATAAGGCTGTGGTTAATGATCTATCCTTTTCTGTCGCTCAGGGTGAGATATTCGGTCTAATCGGGCCTAATGGTGCGGGCAAGACTACCACCATCAGGATGATGATGGACATCATCAAGCCAGACTCGGGCGACGTGACAATCCTCGACGAGAAGTTGAGTGAAGCTAGCAAGAATAAGCTTGGCTACTTGCCTGAGGAAAGAGGACTGTATAGGAAGCTGAGTGTCCTCGACTCCATCATCTACCTTGCCTCCCTCAAGGGTATGGATAGGCACGCAGCCGAGGAAAAAGCTAATGAGCTGCTCAATCAGACAGGTATGCTGCCCCACAAAAGAAAGAAGATTGAGGAGTTGAGCCAGGGCATGGGGCAGATCATCCAGTTCATCGTTACTATTATCCATGACCCGGAGCTGGTTATTCTGGATGAACCATTTGCCGGTCTCGACCCGGTTAACACCGAGCTACTGAAAAGGATGTTCGCTAACTTGAGGAATCAAGGTAAAGCTGTAATCCTGAGCACACACAGGATGAATGAAGTGGAGGAGCTTTGCGACCGCATATTAATGATAAATGACGGACGCGCCGTTCTTTACGGGAATCTGAGTGAAATCAAGTCAAGATATAGAAAACATTCGGTTATTCTGGAGTTTGAGGGGAAGGTGGGGGAGGTGCCTGGAGTTACCGAGAAGCGCACTCATAAAGGCTACGTTGAGCTTGTCCTTGATGGAAATACAACTCCTCAGCAAGTCCTGGAGCGATTGCTAAGCACCGGCATAGTAATCAATCGCTTCGAGGTGGCTACTCCTTCGCTGAACGAAATATTCCTGGAGGTGGTGGGGGAAAGGCATGAATAAGACGCTTTTGATATTCAGGCACGAATTCCTGCACACGATAAAGAGGAAAGGGTTTATCATTATGACCCTTATCGTGCCACTCGTAGCCCTCCTGGCCATAGGAGTTTTACAGCTCGTATCAGGAATTGCCGAGCCGACAGTGGAAATAACAACCATTGGATATGTAGATGAGTCCGGTGGATTCCAGCAGTATACCAGCCAGGGAAACATAACGTTGGTTTGCTTTGACACATCGGATGATGCGACTAAAGCCTTGGTCAAGGGCGATATCAAAGAGTATTTCGTCATTCCATCGGATTACGTTTCGATTGGAGTGATTAGCCGTTATACCCTGGAAAAACAGCTTACGGCGCCCCCTGCCACAACGACGGCGATTAAGAATTTCCTCTCAAGTAATCTGTTAGCGGGGAAGGTGCCCGCGACCACTGTAGCCAGGATTGAAGCACCTTTGAACTTAGTTAGCACCAGGCTTACTGAAACCGGCGCCGTGGCTCCGGAGCAAGGCGGATTGGGGAATCTTATCATTCCCGGTGTTTTTAGCCTTCTACTGGCGCTCTCCATCATTTTCTCCTCCACTTATCTGCTGCAAGGGCTTGGCGAGGAGAAAGAGAGCCGCCTCATCGAGGTATTGTTGTCCTCCGTTTCCGCCCGGCAATTGCTCATTGGCAAGGTTTTGGGGCTGGGTGTCGCCGGGCTGGTGCAGGTAGTCGTCTGGGTGGTTTCGGCTCCGCTCCTGCTGAATCTGGCTTCCTCGTCCATCGGTGGCTTTATCAGTACAATACAATTACCAGCTAACTTCCTTGGTCTGGCTGTAGTGTATTTCATCCTGGGCTACTTGTTCTTCGCCGTGCTTTCGGCAGGTATCGGCGCCATCAGCTCAAATTCCCGGGAAGGACAACAACTGATTGGGATTTTTACAATTCCCTTATTGATACCCCTCTGGTTCGGGTCTTTACTTATAGCGTTTCCGAACAACCCAATTTGGGTAGTTCTTACTATTTTCCCTCTCACAGCTCCGGTGGAAGTGATAATAAGGCTGGGCGTGAGTGATATACCTGCCTGGGAACTGGCTGCCAGTATAGCGGTGCTGGCATTGTCCATCATTGGGGGGCTGTTATTGACAGCCAAGGTTTTCAGGACTTACTTGCTCATGTATGGGAAAAGACCAAACCTCGGGGAAATTGTCCGGAGCCTCAGGAGCGCTTAGGTCAAAGGTAAGACTCTCCTCTCCCAACGTGTATTCAGTAAGGCCTACCTCTTTCTGGGGTATGCCCCATACGCTGGCAGGCCTCAATTCGGCCAGCGCTGGTTCGAAGAAATCATGTCCCGGTTTGACAAAAATGTCCTGATAAAGTCTCACCAGCCCAATGTCCCCCAGGTGATGTACGAAGGTAGATGCCTTACTATCTTCACCTCGTCGGCTTATAGACATTATGTCTCTGAGGGAACTGTGGCTGTGCTTGACTCGGAGGAGGAAGTGCACAGTGTGGCTGATTTGAAGATAGAGGTTGTTTAAGCTATCGCAGGGCTGGTTGATTTTCAGACAAGCATAGCAATCGCCCTTTCGGCTGCTGAAGTTGGCTTGAAGCACACTCTGCTTATGGCTGATGCCATCGTCTATGCTACCGCAATGAAGGGAGGCCTGCTCTGTGGTGACCTCTGACCCTCATTTCAAGGAGTTAGAGGACGTGGTTTATCTAGAGCTGTCGGTAAATACGTAGACACTATTGAACTTTCTGGCTGTTTGTTTGGTTTTGCTAGCCGCAGGTTCATCTTCTCTCACTTCTTTCGGTGAAGATAAAGCTTGTACCCAACGAAGATAGGAATAGCAAAAAACCAGATCAAACCAACCCAGAATGCAACATGAAAAGTGAGTCCCCCTGCAGGAATGTTTGACAGACTTTTAGACCAACCAGCAAAATAGACAAGCCAAAAGATTACCCAATAAATGTACTGAATAGTAGCTTGCCACCGAGGCATTGGGCGCTTCTCTAAGAACCTTTCTATTCTAGCTGACGCCCTGTTGCAGAATATCGCAACTATGAGTAGTAGAATGGATATTATAAGGGCGATTATCCCCAAACCTTTATACCACCAAATCGGGAATGCGGGGATTATGTGGCCAAAGAAAACAAACTCGCCTGTTTGTAAGCCCAATAGTATTAGCGCAAAGAAAAAGAGCAGAATTCCCTGTGATAGGGCATAGCTACTTGTTGATTGTTTGCCTCTGTGCCCCCCATCTAAGATACCCAGCGATTCCTCGATTCTTCTCCGCATATCGGCACTTAGCCTCCCATTAGCCCCGGAACTACCGCGAACCGAATTTGATAAGCCTATGAGTTCTTTCGCAGCCTCCTCAATTTCCGTCTTTTTCCGCACCAATCCCATAAGTGACCAGAGGGAATACCACGGGATACAATATGCTCTGGATTTCAGCTGGGCGGCCTTTTGTCGTAGTGTTTCGCTAGCTTCATCGCACTTTTCCGTCGGAAGAATCCCAGGGTTACTATATACATTCGCATAGAAAACTAACGAGTCGGCAATTTCACCAATAAGGCTACGCAGACGGTGGATCGGCTCCACGAAAATAGCCTCAAAGAGGTGGCCAACAACGTAGATGACAATTCCGCCTGCTATTGTGAGGACTGCTGTTAGTATTATGCCCCAAAGTTCTGACATTGGACTCTCAGAGGCGATAAGCTATTCAAGCTGAATTATACCATACCCTGTCTATTTAGATGCTGATTTGATATGGTCTATCTCTTTCATACCTCGACTAGGCGAGGTATGTCCTAACCAAGGCGTTGCTGCCTATTGAGACCAGAGAAAAGACCTCTGCAAGAGAGAGATGAGGACACAAAAAGATTTCCTAATAGTTGTCAATAGTCAATACTTGACCTCCTGATTCTTCTCAGTT
>CAZJGF010000035.1:0-14552 GCA_964545665.1 uncultured Dehalococcoidales bacterium | reverse complement strand
TGCCTAGCGTTAGCGGCGTGGATTTTGTTGGTGGGAACAACGGGTGGGACTGTAGCCCCAGCAATAGCTGTTGCCGTGCTAGGAATATGGGGTGTAGCAACGGCCAGGAAGAGATAGGCGACCGCAGATAGTGTAACAATAGTCCGCTGTCACAATCACTCAAATCGTTCAATTTGCTAGGTTGCTAGTCACAGTGATACTTCAACATTGCGCCTTCTTCGGTGTAAAATATCCTCCGTTTGAGCACAAAGAAGCCGGTAAAGCTGAATACGGCCTATTGGGGTCTTCTTCTTTTTATCATCGCTCACATACTCATCTTGCTTGTTACTCCCCGTATCGATCCATTTCTGGATGAAAAGAATATATATGTACCGAGCCAGCCATCCGAGACAATATCCTGGTGGCCCGGGGAAGTGACATTGCCCTCTGGGGAGGTTACCAAAGTACCAGCCCATTCATCATTAGGACCAGTTCTAATCTATATTCTTGCGACAGTGGCCGTGCTTGGACTCACCCTCTCCCTGATTCCGCTTACAGCTTTAAAGCTTGTTCTTAGACTCTTGTTTGCCCTTCTGTTCGGTTGGGGCGCATTCATCGCGACCGTCTTCTACTTGCCCCTTCCACTAGCTATCGCCATTGCTGTCGTGTTCGGAACGTTTTGGTTTTTGATACCCCTTGTCTGGTTACATGACCTGGTATTGATTCTGGCAGTTAGTAGTTTAGGAGCAGTTTTCGGTCGCTTTATTACGCCGTGGACTGCGATGGCTATTATTTTGTCGCTCGCCATCTATGACTTCCTGGCGGTTCGGTTCAGATTTATGCTGTGGATGGCAGACAGGCTATCGCAAATAAATGCCCTGCCTGCACTAATCATTCCAAAAAACTATTCTCAGTGGAGCTTAGACTTAAAAAAACATGGAGAGAGGGTAGTGGAGACGAATCCTGCCGATATGGAATACTCTATACTGGGCGGTGGCGACATCGCCTTCCCTTGTCTGCTTACGGCCTCCGTTTATTTTGCCCAAGGTCTAGCTCCAGCGGCTATTATTGCAGTACTCGGATTGTTGGGATTGGTCAGCGTCTATGCGATTCAAGCCATAATCTTAAAGGGGAAGCCGACGCCGGCTCTGCCACCTATCGCTGCCTTCACATTGTTAGGACTGTTGATTATCTCGTGACACAAGAGTATGGCGGAGTGTGACCTGAAATAATCAACAATCGGGCGAGTTGTGCAGCACAGAGTCTGACAGTCACCACAGAGAGATTTACAACTAGCAAACCCCAACGTAGTTCAGATATTCTGCAAGCATTTTTAATCTTCTATTTGCACAACGCTCCCAAAGGCACTATCATCACGATGAAACAATAGGAGGAGATATCTTGGCAAATAGAACACGGAGGACACCTTCACCCCGGAGCCGGCAGCTAATAGCGGGCATCGCGTTGGTTTTGTTGGGATGGTTTTGTTTTAGTGATCAAGGCCGGTATGACCATGTATCCACTCAATTATTGATGAAAATAAGCTCGTTAGCTCTAGTTTTACATATATTGGGTGTAATGCTACTTGTAATTGGTGTTGCTATCCGCATACTAGCTTGGATCAAGATTCCAAATACGCACAGAATAAGCAGTCGTGCAACAACCGGAATATGCTCAAGAACAAGGAACCCTGTCTATTTGGCGTTTATGCTTATTATCGTCGGTATAGCCTTCCTTTTCCCAGGATTACTCACCCTAATATGGTTAGTAATTGGCATTGCGGTTCTTTATGGGCTGGCAAAGGTAGAAGAGCGTGATTTGGAAAAGGTATACGGCAATAAGTATCTTGACTATAAGAGAAATGTTCCTTTATTTCTCCCTCCACTCAAAAAATGTCAAAGAATGATTGAACATAGATCATAAAGCAGGGTAACGATCATACAGATTGCTTGACTTAGGTCACAATGGCTTGCTTTGTTGACTGAGTAACATTTGCCTGTTTTGTTACCTAATTGCACAATTGGTTCAGAATGTTAGCTACCAGTTGCTGGTTAGGAACTTTATTGCTAAAATTATTGGCAATGGTAGCAACCGGGACAAATGCTGAGGCTGAAAGCCAGTTCAAAAGTTCTGCCTATTGTAACCCCAGCTCCACCATAAAGGTAGTAAGGTCACCTTTGTCCTCTTCCTTCAATCCTTGATAAAAAGGGAGTGCCTTATCACTGACCATAAGACACTCCCTGTTGATAGCCGCGTAGTATAGCAAACTTCGCTAGTTGCTATCAATAATATTGTTTGACTTTACTGCCTTACCAGCTCTATCCCCTTGTCCAGAGCTTTTGTATTGTTATCCAGAACTGCGCCGTGAAAGCGGTCTGCCAATACCTGTACTATGGACTCTCTGTCCAGAGGCAAGAGGTCTGCACCAATCAGCGCGCCAATCATAATTATGTTGGTGTAGATGCTGCCGCCCATCTTCAATGCTGCGTCGGTACCATCTATTACCGTGAGCTTAGCCGAGAATTTCTTAATGGCTTGGAGCAGTTCACCCATCTCAGGGTACGTGGCCTTCCCGCTGCTAACGTCTGAGGGGTAGACCGGCCTGGAGTTTGTTATAACAATTGTGTCCTGGCTACCGAACTGGTTGAGTAATCGCAGAGCCTCCGCTGGTTCTAAAGCAAGAATAACGTCAGCACGTCCTGAGGATATTAACGGGCCGTACTGCGTTTTCTTCGATATTCTAACGTGGCTGGCCACCGGCCCTCCTCGCTGGGATGTGCCGTAGGTATCGCAAACCCCGGCGAAGAAACCCTTGTTAACCAAAGCTCCTCCGACCAGGAAAGCCATCAACACGTTACCTTGTCCACCGACTCCACCGATAATGACATTGAGTGGCTCCTTAGTTAATGCTTTCATAGTTATGCCGCCTCCTTAATAATAGCTCCTTGTGGGCATATGTCAGTACATACGCCACATCCGGTGCAGAGAGCCTCGTCTATCTTTGCCTTACCTGCTTCCTTATCCCACATCAATCCAGGGCAGCCAAATAGCCTGATACATAATCGCTTGCAGCCACATTCGTCGCCTACGCACCTGTCAGTGTCGACATGCATCTTGTACGGGGCCTTTTCCCTCCGGCCTCTTACCAGTTCGCACACACGCCGCATTATCACCACCTTGGCGCCAGGTTCCTCATCGGCCAGCAACCTCACCAACGTCTCGGTGCTGTTCTTGAGATCAAAGGGGTCACATACCTCTACTTTAGCCCCCAGCGATCGGCACAAAGCGTCCATATCTACAACTGGCGCTGGCTCCCCGGTAGCACAGGTTCCGACTCCGGGGTGAGGCTGGAAGCCGGTCATAGCGGTGGCACTATTATCGAAGATGACAAAGATAAAATTGGCCTGGTTATACACGCCATTTATTAGCGCTGGTATGCAGGCGTGGAAAAAGGTGGAGTCACCAGCCATAGCGATCACCGGCTGAGTGAAGCCAAATTGTTTCAAGTTTCCCAGCCCATTGGCCACTCCTATGCCTGCTCCCATGCAATGCATAGCTCTTTCCTGGAAAAAGCCACCAGCAGCGAAGCCCATAGAGTAACAGCCAATGTCACCGGTGGCGAATCCGTCACGGCCATCCAGCGTAAGGGCGTTCTTAATTGCCCAGTAGGCAGCGCGCTCAGGGCAACCAGCGCAGAAATTTATAGACCTCGGGGGTGCCATCTTAGCGGCTTCTTTTAGCTCCTTGTCGTACTTGGCGTCCCGTGCTTGATAGGTAATACCCATTACCTTAGCTACGGCACCAGTAACCAAATCAGTGTTCTGTTCTCCGAAGAGAGTCATGTGTCCTGTCCGTTTGCCATAGAAGTCAATATGCGGCTTGGTCGCTGGGAAGCTGGCTGCCAGCTCCATTACGCTGCCTTCAATGAAGGGGTTGATCTCTTCTACGAAGAGAACCTTCTGAGCCCGGCTCAACTGTTTCTCCACAAGCTTTTCTGGTAAGGGCCAGCTAGTACCCAACTTGAAGATACCTACCTTGTCCTGCAATCCTAACCGCTCTACCGCTTCCATGGAAAAGAGCCGGCAGATGCCAGAGGTGATAATCAGCAACTCTGGTTTATCTGGTCCTAAATAGTAATTAAACGGCGACGCTTCAAATATCGCTGGCGCCTTGGCTAGCCTTTGCTGCAATTGATAGTGAAGTATTCCAAATGGACCGGCAGTGAACTTGGCCTTTGTCGGTTGGCACATATTCCACGTGTCAGGGAAGTATGCTTTCTTCTCTGCCCTAGGCAGCTCTCCTAGCTCCACATTGCCTCTGGTATGAGCAAGGCGGGTTGTTTCGCGAACCACGCAGGCAATGTCCAGCTCCCGGGAAAGCTCAAACGCCCACTTCACCATATCTTTGGCCTCTTGGGCAGTGCTCGGTTCCAGGAGAGGCATATCCATCCACCTACATATCCATCGTGAGTCTTGTTCATTAGAACTGGATATGGCCGATGGGTCATCACCGACTACCACGACTAGTCCTCCCTTGCCAATTCCAGTCATACCGGTATTGACCAAGAAGTCTGAAACCACATTTATTCCATTCTGCTTCATACCTGAAATAGCTGGAATACCAGCGAAGGAAGCGCCAGCGGCTGCCTCCAGGGCTACTATCTCATTAGTAGACCACTCGGCATGTAAATTCATTTTCTTGGCTACTGAAGCCAAAGTCGAGAGGATCTCCGACGCCGGGGTCCCAGGATACGAAGCCGCGAATCCTACTCCTGCCTCAAGTGCCCCACGGGCGAAGGCCTCATTGCCCATCAACAACTGAACACTACCAGGGGCATCTACATCGATACCTGGCATTCTATTCACCTCCTTGTGCTTTATATTCTTTACGTAACATCTAAGTATCCGACTTCTAGGTTGAGAGCTTGTCGACAATAGCCTCTGACAGCCCTAAATAGAGAAGGTTCTTCCTGTCACCGGTTTTTGCGGCAATGTTCTTCACTGCCCTCTTCTTCTTATCCAGTGACGCCTTCTTTTCAACGGCTAAACTCTCGTCAGGTATGGGCTGGGTCTCAAGGGCGCCTTTTGCTTTGGCTATATCCATAAGCTCGGCACCAGCCTTAGTGCGAACAATAACAGTATTCCAATCTTTGAACTTAGCTCGGCCTGAACCTACTGAGATATCTGCGAACTCGGCTGTCAAATCCCAGCAGTAGCTGCAGGCTTTGTTGATATATTGCCTGTCCTCGCCCGGTTCAAGCCATCTTTTGGTAGCGCAGAATAGACCAAGCACCAGCTTGACATTGTCCATATTCACTCTATTCTGTGGTGGAGACAGCTTCCTCTTGCCAACCGATGCAACCTGGCAGGGCAAGCCGATTATTCCCAATTTCTCGCTACTCTCCTTGGGAACGCTATTGAGAGCTGATAACACACGGGTATTCTCATAGCCAGCACCGATACATTGAAGCAACTCTTCTTTCTTCCGAGCCAGCAGACCAACTGGAGTCTTATCATCAGACATTCCTGTCACAACATTTCGAGCCAGCAAACCGGCCGAAGTTTCACTATTAGACATTCCTGTCACAATTGCGGCGTTAATAATCCCCTCTGCCAGTGCTACCGATAGTAGAGCGGTTAACACGCCTCCGTCTTGCGACTTCTCTCGAGTTGCTGCGTCAGTTGACCTTGCCAACAACACTTCTCTGGCAACACCTATTCCGTCCCCACTAAATGGGACTCCGAAAATCTTCTGACTAACTGCGTCCATATCAGTATAGGTTCGCGGGCAATAGTCGTAGCAGTTGCCCTCCGATAGAGTACAACAATCCAGTTGTACTATTCTGCCTTTGTATTGGGCCAGATAGGGACAGCCGCCAGCACACCCACCGCAAAAGGGGCATAACCCCTCATCTATGACCTCCTGTCGCAGCTTCTGCGGCGTGTACAACTCTATAGAGGCTGTAGCTTCCATGTCAATAAACTCCTCCTTTCATGATACTCGTGTGGTGACAAAACCCACTAATGATAACAAAACCGAACAGTAACAATCAAGTTATTGTACACCTTCACGTGCTTGGCTACACCTATCTCCCTTCTTGTGTTATTGAAAGTGTCCGAGAAATTGCTGTGGAGCCAGATAACTGAGCGCTTTGTGGGGACGGATAGTCTCGTACACCTCTTCACATTTTGGCAGAGCATGGTTCAATTCTGATATCTCAACACCGACCGATCAAAACGCTGCGGCCTCTGATTCAATTGGCAGTGTTGCTCTGGCGGGGCGAAGTAGCTATAATATTCATTCGTTGGGGATTAGTCTAGCGGTAGGACGACTGACTCTGGATCAGTTAGGCCAGGTTCGAATCCTGGATCCCCAGCCAAATTAAGGTAATCTCATTACCACAAATTAGCTTCTAATTAGTCAATAAATAGGTCTCCACCATCCGTACTCACGTTGGAAACGGGGTAATCTTGTTACCCAATTAGGCCTCCGCGGAGAAGGCACGTAAGGCATAGAAGGTCCTTCGTCGGTAGATGTAAGATTGTCCAGACTGGTTAATGACCGCAGGTAGTCAATCCTGAAACGGTGAACGTGGAAGCCAATTCTGTTCTATCACATTTGCAGTGCTAATCCAGTATCCGACATGGACATACCAGCCGCTCATATAACGGCGAGTCACATAAGTGTTCTGGTCAAGTCGTTTGATTTCCTCAGGTATGCGCTCAGGTGAAATTAGTAAGGCGTATTTTGCTTGGAAAAGGTCTCCGTACATCTTCGCTTGATAAATATCTTCCAACGTTATTTTATCTTTCTTAATCTCTACCGTGATATAGTCCTGAACGATACTGGGCACGGATGAAGCAACCCACTCTGATTGTTTTCTGGCTATAAAACCAGCTAAGTCAGGTGCCTTTTTCCGTAGGAAGTAGAAGATAATGTCAGGGCGAACAACGCTTTTCAGCGTAGAACTAAAGACTCCTTCAGCGGTAATTTCCAAATAGCACTTACCAAACTTCTGTGTAAAGGATTTTGCCAGATATTCCTTAATAGGCTTGTAGAAGTCTCTTTCATGTGGTTTTCTTATCTTCTCGTTGTCCATGAGTTCACTCCAATTCACGCTTTGTCTTCGTCCCATGCCTCCCATGCAGCTTTCATGTTTGCATCTATGTATTCATCCTCAGTCAATACGCTACCGGTGCCGTACTTCTTCAACATGTTCCCTACAAATCTCATTAGTTCTAGGGTAGGATACCCTTTATAAACTGGTATTGGGGTAAAAGAGTAGTTTCGTTTTCGGGTTGCTTCCCATTGCTTTGCATACTCCCTGCGTTCATCATCGTTCAAAGAGCATGTATTGAATAAGTACCAACCATCCGAAGTCACTATGTTTGTTTCCCCCAACTGGAATATGTCCTTACTTATCCAGCATCTAAAGTAAAAGCTCCTATAAATAGAAGCCATCTCCCTAAGGAAATTTGATATGGGTGAGACGACCGCACTAGTGCTATCAAGTGAAATCGGCCTATCCTCATTCTGTGCTTTTCGTACTACTTCATTTATAGTCTTCTCCGGTGTTCCATAGGCTTGCATAAACTCTTTTGCCGTATCTTCAGCTTCGTTAACACGTTTCTGAAGTCCCTGAATATCATCAAGGAGTTCTTGGTCATACTCTTCGATTTTAGTTCTTGCCTTTGTAATATTAGACGATTTCTTTACTCCTGCCTTATCGTTCGCCACGCCTCTGGTTATTCCAGCTTTCTTCACATCATGGAGTTCAAGATGCCCCTCCTTTTTAAATACTTCAACAGCTCTATTGAGAGAATCTGCGTATTCTTCGGTGGGTCCTCCGTATGTGCTTAACCAGTTTGCTATTTCAAGTGTCGGGTCAACTAACTTTTCCCAATCACCCGGGTTATATTTTTTAACTTTCCATTCAGTACCAGATTCAAGATAATCCTGCCAAGCGTCTATCTGAGATTTATGTTTCCCTCCCGCTTGTAATCTGGTCATATTTGCCATTTCTCTTAATTGCACGTAGAGACCAAAGCTATTACACCAACCACGAGCGTTAAAGGGTAAAGCATTCTTTATAGTGCCAATACTTTCTAATTTGTTTAAGAGTTCTTCCAATTCATCGTTCACCTCTACCTTGGCCTTAATAGGCCCCCCAAATATCCAAGACGCTACCCAAATGAAAATGAACATCAAGATAAAAAATGTTGCAATACCCCACCCCCACGAATCTAATATAGTACCAACAACAATCGCCACTATCATTGCTACAAGCAACTTTATCCATGGGTAGCTACTGATAGTCATAATCCTTTCATCCCTCCTCAAAAATATGTTTCTTTAAAGCTATCAACCTTCTCTTTATTACCAACTATTCGCTTATCTCTCTACATCGACCTTCTCTTCTAATTCTATGCCTATCCATGGCATTCCTCAAGCTATATAATCTCCGGGAGTGTGAACAGGTTAGAAAGAACTAATCTGAAGAATATATACTTTAGAACAAATATAGTATTATGCAGTAAACAGTATATTACTCCCCACTGCTCTGCTCATTTGACGGACACTACCGCGTAAAGTAAACTTACAGTGCCGGTTGCGGATAAGATACGAGCAACTCCTGTAAAGACGGTATAAGCTGTTTTTTCTCGAATGAAAGTTCGGGAACTGTCCAGAGTGGCCAGCCATGGTGCATTCTTCCAGTGGTTCTTACGACACCTCCCTGTCAAGGACAATTTGGCTTTAGAGTTTACAGGTAACAATGACTAAGCCTCTGAGCCAGTTCTGGATTTGCTTTCCTCTCTGTCCTGACATAATCATCCTTAGCTTACTCTAGGAAATTCCTAGCTCTCTTGGCTATTTCGCATTGTTTCATCTTGTTCACCTTCTTTTTTGCCAGTCTGTTTGGATATGTGTAGGGAAAGCATCTTCGTCACGTGGTGTCACTCGAAGCCTGCTGCTTAGCTTATCAACAATCCTGTGGTAGCCCATTTTGACCGTCCTGCAGTGCTCGTAGCACTCATCTCGATGGTCTCCATTCGACTCAGCCGTCACCGGATTACAGGATGCCAAGCTCTCCTTTCCCCCCCCATAGCTACTTCCTGGTCAAATAAATAGTTGTGATTAGGGCATTATCACAACCCAACCGTCAAGAATTGCCTTGCCAAGGTTATGTCTTGCCTCGAAAGTAAGGATGTTGAGCAAGAGTCCTAAAAAGGGCGCCAATTTCACAGAAATGGAGGTAAAGTGAGGATAATGTAGTTGACTTAAACAAAAATATAGTGGACAATAGTCCTGGTACTTGAGGCATAGGATATTGTCAAAGCGGGTGCAACTTAGCGAGTCTGCTATAGGAGCAAGAACCGTGCACCACGCTAATTGAGGGTAATATGAAGGGCCTAACTTTCATCGGATTAAATGTGGCTGACGCCTACTTCACGAAGATAGCACTGGCACTGGGAGCGATTGAACTCAATCCCATAGGGGTGTTTTGGGCTAACATGGTTATTAAGGGGCTTGTAGCATTAGCAGTAGTCGTTGGACTCTATTTCTGGGGCAAAGAAAAGTTGCTGTTGCCTCTTTGTCTGGCAATGTTTGGCATTTGTTGTTGGAACTTGGCAGTCTGCTTCACACTCGAAGTTGTTAGTTACGCTCCTCTGTAGCTGCAATAGCTCATGATTTGCTTTCAACCTAGGGATCTCTGCTCTGGTTTGGCGAACCAAAGAAGGGTAGTAGCTGCTCCAACCTGTCTGCAATTAAGGTCGACCTGCCTACGAACATGCCGTGAAGTTGCTGCTCTCCTCAGAAGAAATGAGGAATCCGCACAGGAAACGCCGGTAGAAAGGATAGACTAGGGCGCAGTCCCTGCTGGCATCCACCAAGCTTATCACTTCGTGGTCTGCTCGAATTCGCCCTTCCCCATGGCCACAAATATTATGGCTAGTATTCCCAATACAAATGGAGGCGGGACTAGAAATGCGCAAATGGCCCCAGCAAGCGCCAGCCCCCATACTCTTCTCCTCAGAGCGTAAACGCCACCTACTATGGCTACTATCCCTAGCGCAATCATGGGAAATCCAATCAGGCCAAGGATTCTGGCAGTGAATGGGACACCTACCATGCATGTGATACTCCCACCCAACATGGCAACCACAGCGCCAATGCTTACACCCCAAGCTCCGCAAATGATGCTCAGAATCCCTGCAGTTGTCGACTTCCAAGTCTGCTCCACCTTTTCTTGTCCCCCCTTTCCAGAAGTGAAACCACTTTATATTTTATGCTTGGCTATGTCAATACCGAAAAGCATCGATGGAGCAAGGAACAAACCTTTGAATATCCCATAGCTTGACTGTTCTGTCCAGAGTGCCTCTGTGTCAAATCATTTAAGCGGGTAACCCAACTGGAGGTTGTTGCATCATAAAAACTGTAGGCGTATGAAATGCCAACTTTTTACGAGGGTTAACCTGTTGGGTTCCCTTTTTCTCCCCGTAAGTCCGGTAAAGCTCATACAGTTTTGGTTCTGGCTCTTAGGTATCTTTCTGTTAATACATTGAGATATTCATTCCTTGAGTGCATATCCATCCTCTCCATATAGCCTGGTCTTAACCTCCTTTAACTTAGTAACCAGGCTGTATCTTAAACACTTTCGGTTACTTTTTATGTGATTTAACAAAGAATTCTGCGGTTACATATTGGATGATTTAATTCGGCCTCTTCAAATCCTTGTTTAAATATAGTAGAATAAGCGTTTGCTAAAATGGGTGTATCTTGGGAGGAGTCGATTTGGAAATCAAAGTTATAGCTGGTGATATAGTCCAGATTGAAGCTGATGCCGTGGTGGTGAATCTTCTTGAAGGGGAGGAAATTAATGGTGCCACTGCTGCCATAGATAAAGCTTTAGGTGGCGCTATTGGTTCTCTTATCAGCAGAGGTGAGGTCAAGGGTAAGTTTGGCGAAGTTGGCATTATCCACACGCTTGGTAAGTTGCCGGCAAGCATAGTGGCTGTTGCTGGGTTAGGAAAGCGTCAGGATTTCAATTTAGACAAGGTTCGTGCTGTAGCGGGCGAGGCTTGCCGCTTCTTAAGGAAATTGAATTGTCATAGGATAGCCACGGTACTTCATGGTGCCGGCATTGGTGCAATCGAGCCTGAAAATTCTGCCCAAGCAATAGTGGAGGGTAGCCTTCTTGGGCTCTATGAGTTCATTAAATATAAGAAGCCTGAATATGAGGATGTTAAGCAAATACTGCTAGTGGATAGGGAAGAAGGTAAGCTTCCAAATTTGGAACGAGGAAGTCATAACGGAAGGATAATGGCGGAAGCTACCATTCTAGCTCGTGATATGGTTAATGAGCCAGCTAACCATATGACGCCTACTCTAATGGCTGAGATAGCCAAAGAAGTAGCTGATAAACACGGCTTGGGGGTTAAGGTCTTTGACTCAGGAGAGATGGAAAGCATGGGCATGGGGGCACTTCTCGGAGTGGCGAAGGGGAGTAGCCAAGCACCGAAGTTGATAACCCTCAGCTATAAAGGAGATGAGAGTTGTAACAGCAGTATCGGCTTTATTGGCAAAGGTGTGACCTTTGATTCTGGAGGGATTTCTATTAAGCCATCGGAAGGAATGGGTGAGATGAAGGATGATATGGCAGGTGGCGCCGTAGTTATGGCAGCGCTCAGTGCTATTGCTCAGTTGAAGCCTAAGGTTAACGTTGCTGCTATCGTGCCGGCTACTGAGAACCTGCCCAGTGGTAGTGCTTTGAAGCCTGGAGACATAGTGAAGGCAATGAACGGCAAGACTATAGAGGTAATAAGCACTGATGCTGAAGGGAGGCTTATTTTGGCTGATGCCCTGAGTTATGCTGTGAGACAAGGTTTATCCCCTTTGGTGGATGTGGCTACTTTGACTGGGGCCTGTCGTATTGCTTTGGGTACTCTTTACAGCGGTGTTTTTGGCAACAAGCAAGAGCAAATAGATAGTGTGCTCCAAGCCGCTGATATAGCTGGAGAAAGGTTGTGGCAAATGCCCATGCCTGAAGAGTACAAGGAGCAGAATAAAAGTCAGATTGCCGATATTAAGAACACAGGTGACAGATATGGTGGTGCTATTACTGCCGCCCTTTTCTTATCTGAGTTTGTGAGCAATACGCCTTGGGTCCACATTGACATAGCTGGCACTGCTTCTAGCAATAAAGAAAGCGGCTATACGGTAAAGGGGGCTACTGGAGTTGGAACCAGAACTTTGATCGAGCTGGCTTTATTACTAGCTAAATGAGGAGAGATTATGAATGTGAACTGGCTGGGTCATTCTTGTTTCTTAGTTGCGTCTGAGGCAGGATTGCGAGTGATTACGGATCCTTATTCTGTTGGTGGAGGGATTGATTACTCTCCTATCAAAGAAACTGCTGACATTGTTGTGGTAAGCCATGACCATTTTGATCATAACGCTGTTTCGGCAGTGCGAGGGAAGCCAGAAGTAGTCAGGGGTAGCGGTACAAAGACTATCAGGGGAGTTCAGTTCAGAGGCATTGCCACGTATCACGACGCTTCCCAGGGTAAACAGAGAGGAGCTAACACGGTTTTTTGTTTCACTTTGGATGACATAAGACTTTGCCACCTTGGTGATTTGGGACACTTACTCAGTCAGGCGCAGATTAACGAAATTGCTGCTGTAGATATATTGTTTGTTCCCACAGGCGGCTTCTACACTATTGATGCTGCTAGTGCCAGCGCAGTATGCGATCAGTTAAGGCCAAAGGTGATAATCCCGATGCATTTTAAGACGCCAAAATGTGATTTTCCCATAAGCGGAGTTGAAGATTTCATTCACGGCAAAAGGAATGTGAAGAAGATGGATTCTAGCCAGATCGAATTTAAGTTCGAGGAATTACCAGCGGCTACAGAGATTGTGGTCTTAAAGTCAGCTTATTAATTATTAATATGATTTATGACGCTTCAGATTTTGTTTTCACACCTCCTCCAGGACTTTCTTGGGCGAGACGCGTCTTGATTAAACCTTATGCAGGTTGCCCGTTGTCTTATCCAGTAGCTACGAGTCCTGGGATATTGAATACTATCATCGAAGGCATCAGGAGAATTAGCGATGCTGATATCTTTATCGCCGATGGAACTCCCAGTGGTGAATCAATTTACCCGATATACCAAGCTTTGGGATATAACTTCCACCGTGTGCTTCTGCTTGATGTTAGGGACTCCATTTTTTTGGAGATGGAGAATCCCTTGACTCAGTTCTTCGCCACACCCACTTTCTGGGTGCCTAATGCGGTCATACGCAGCGACTTTTTAATCAGTGTGATACCCTTTAAGGTTTGGCAGAATAGCGGGTGGTTTAGCATAGCAAATCTGTTGGGGTTACTTCCGGTAAGTAAATATGGAAAGGGCAAAGAGGATGGCTGGGGTAGCCTATACGACCTGGGAATAGATAAGGTACTTGCTGATCTCTATTTTACTTTGCCTTTTGATTTGGGTATTATCGAAGCGCGTGAAAAGTTCTTCTACACCGATGACCCGGCAAAGGGGAGGGTTGAGAGTTGTGGGAAAATCTTCATTGGTGAACCTTATGAAGTTGACCGTGAGGCTTCACAATTGGCTGGCATTGATACTGAGTATTTGAAGCTAATTGATGAAGCAAGAAGTCAGCTTGAAGCTTGAACAAATCGGTTTAATATCGTATATCAAAATCTCTGAACTGCTCTGAGTAGTCTGACCAGTCTATCCTTATCTCTTTGACCTGTGCTCCCGGCGGACCTATTTCGAGCTGCTTCACTAGTCTTTCCAGTTGCTGCTTGTCTCCCGCGGCCTTAACTTCCACAGCATCGCCGCTGGGTAGATTGCGAACATATCCCTTCAGGCCCAAGTTCCTGGCTGCATGCTGGACGAAGGAACGAAAGAATACACCTTGCACATGGCCGCAGACTTCTGCTGTGAGGAGGGCGGTCTCTGCCATTTCTGTGACTCCTAAGGAAAAGGCAGAATCTCTGTGCGCTGAACTCTGTCCAGTCGAGTCAACCCTGCTTGGTGGGCTAGTTCTACAGCCTCTTGAAATTCTGCCGTCGAAATTGGCCGTGCCAAACTTGGAATGTCATGGGCTTTGTAGCAGGGACGGTACTGAGCCATGATGTTGATATAAGTGGTTCGGGAAATTTCCTTGCTAACAAAGTCTACTATTTTTTCTGTTCCTGCTAAGCCATTGGGTAGGACTAGATGGCGCAATAAGAGTCCCCTTTGAGCTATTCCTTCCTCGTTTCTTTGTAAGTCACCTACCTGTCGGTACATTTCCTTGACTGCGGCCTTGTTTAGCTGTGGGTAGTTTTTGATTCGAGATAATTCTTGGGCAAAGTCTTCATCACTATACTTCATGTCAGGCATATAAATATCAACGATGCCATCAAGGAGCCTTAATGTTTCAACTGAGTCATAGCCTCCAGTATTATATACCAGAGGCAGGCCTAGCCCTCTCTCTATCGCTATTTCGAGCGCTTCCAGAATTTGGGGAACCACATGTGTTGGCGATACCAGATTTATATTGTGACATCCTTCAGC
>CAZJGF010000034.1:0-14556 GCA_964545665.1 uncultured Dehalococcoidales bacterium | reverse complement strand
TATTTATTCGTTAAAAGCATAGCTAAAAATGATTTTTCTCGTAGCTAAAATGAAGGGGAAAATATGTTGCTATTGACTAGGTGGTGCAAGAAGTCTAAAGTGGAAAACGTGAACCATAGAACAAAGTTTCATTTAAATTAGCAATGATGTAAAGGAGGCCAAGGTGAATACAAAAGAACTATTTGGCAAAGAAGTTTTGGACACAAACGCTGATAGGGTGGGCAAGGTTGGTGACATGAATTTCGACTTGAAGCAGGGCATTATTAAGTCCATTGTAGTAAAAGCAGGACTGACTAAAAAACATGAGATTCCCTTGGACAGAATAGACAAAATGGGTGATAAGGTAATCCTTAATGTTGCAGTGTCTGAACTAGGAAGGAAACCCTAACTGCCCGGAAGTGGTGGTCAATCAGGCACATTAAAGAAGACATTCCGAATATAGACTCTTCCCGGAAGCCCTCAGGAAGCGTGTGAGCTGTTAATGCCGACCACTCCTTTCATAGTCAAGATATTCTGTGCTGAATATCTTCGATACGATATCTAAAAATACCAGCAGGGGCGCTGATTTCAACTGTTTGCCCTTTCTCTTTGTGTAAAAGAGTTTTGCCTATAGGTGAAGCAATGGAAATTCTACCTTCGGTCGGATTTGCCTCCTGACTGTCTACTAAGACATAGCATAGTTGTTCACCCGAGGAGAGAGCACAAAGTGTTATCGTGTCTCCAATTTCTACCCTTGACGTGCTATGGTTTTCATCCATAATTGTTGCTAATTTCAGAGTCGACTCCAGTTCTTGGATTCTTCCCTCTAGATGTGCTTTATGTTCCCGAGCTGCTTCTAACGGAGCATTTTCTCGAAAGTCTTTGTCAGCGGCTGCTCTGCGTATCTCCTCGATTGTCAAGGAGCGTTGGCTCTTCAGGTTAGCCAACTCTGCCTTTAGCTTGGCATAACCTTGCGGCGTTATTTGAGCCTGGCGATTTTGCTGAACAGGAACAGCCACCTTGCGAGATGTCTTTCTCGCTCGAAGGTGAACAGCCAAATTAGAACTAGTAAACCCTTTTCTGTGAGCATAGGTGAGGAGAGATTTAACCAGTTTTGCCTCTGAGGGTGTAACCCGCTCAGCATAGCTTGCTATGTCAGAGGGACTAAGCTCGCCTACCTTTCTGTGTAGGCCAACCCAACGGATAAACTTGTGTATTTCTCCTTGTGCCTCTTCCCTATTTTGTGCAGGTAAACTGATTAAAAAGTTAGCACTTACTTTAGCTAGCGTAGAATCTGGGATAGAAATATCTTCCACGAGGAAAATAATAGTAATATGAAGAGGCAAGCAATGTCAATCGGCTTAAGGCTCATTCCTCATCCTTGTGGTACGGCGTAACCAATAAACTTGTAAACCAGTTTCGCCAACAAGAAAGCGCAGGAAGATGGTCCCTCTTGAGGACAGAATTCCATTAAATCAAAGCCAACTATATGCTTGTGAAGAGCTACCGCCTTTAGTAAATTTAGAACTTGCTGCCATTGCATACCGCCAGGTTCAGGGGTGCCTACTGCTGGCATAATTGACGGGTCAAAGACATCCACATCCATAGTTACGTAAACATCTTCAGAAAGCGCACTTACTATTTGTTCTGTAGAGGAGGTGTCTGACTCCAAATTAAGCATATAAAAAGGCGACAGCTTGCTTTGCATTACGAACTGTTTCTCCTCCCAACTGAGACTACGCACTCCAACTTGAGCAATGGGGCAAAGTTCAAAGATACGACGCATAACACAAGCTTGGCTATACCTACTTCCCAGGTATTCGTCACGAAGGTCAGCATGAGCATCCAGTTGTAGCACAGAAAGCTCCGGACATGCTTCTTCCCAGGCTCGAACCATCCCTAAAGAGAGTGAGTGTTCTCCTCCTAACACCACCACAAATTTCCCCTTTTGTATCAATCCCTTAACTACATGATAGACCCTGTCTATCATGTCTTCAGGGCTACTCACAATTGGTTCTACCTGAGGGAAAGTATGAATCCCCACCTTATATATCTCTCGATCTAATTCCAGGTCATAAAGCTCTAAGTACTGGGAAGCATCAATGATGGCTTGTGGGCCATGGCGAGTGCCGCTTCGCCACTCGGTTGTACTATCGTAAGGAACAGGCAAGAGCACCACCCGAGCTGTTTGCAAATCTGAGTAGGGAGGCACTAACCCAGCAAAGACTCGTGGTGGCAAGAACACCCCCCCTTTATTTGAAGCCGTCCAAATGCCATTACGAGCCGTAGGCGAAGAATCCCTAGGCTCCTCGTGGAGTTTGCCCCGAGCAATACCCTTCGGTCGCTTCGCTCCCTCAGAATGACAAGAACCAAAAGGCTCAGGGTGACTGATGTCACTCACCATGGTGAACAAAGCTCATGGGACTAGTTGTAGCCACTTCTGGTGGCCATTCTCTATCAAGCAGGCATGTCCTCGATTTGGTTAGCTGGAACTTCTCTTCGAAATCTTTGATTGCCTTATCAGTATCAAAATCCCTGCAGGAAAAGATATCTATATTGACATAGCTACGTTCAACAAAGGTATGAATGCTAATATGGCTCTCTGCGATGAAAACGAAGCCCGATATTCCCCAATCCTTGGGATTCGGGCCCACATATCTAAGCACGTATGCTGGTGAAATGCGATTCATACCGATTCGGGCAGGGCAGTCTTCCAACCAGTTACGGAGATGAGCCTTATCTTGAAGGACTTCTTGATTATCTGAATAGCCGTCTATAATTAGGTGCATGGAACCTCCTCAAGCAAAAATCTTCTTAATTCGAATAGAGCAGTGTGGACTGCTCTTTGTTTCATTCTCCACTTATCGCCGAGGAAAGTGCGAGTGATGGTTCGCTTGGAATTGCAACTGGCCATGGCAATGAATATATTAGCTGTTTTTTCATCAGCATTCATTATGCCAGCAATGCCAATGCCAATATCGGCTTTAAGGGTTCTTTGTGCCACTTCTGCCATTGCCTCAGCTATTTGGCTGCTCTCCTTGCCATAGCGCCTCATAATATGGGTATCTATCCCCAAAGCTACTTTAGCTTCGTCGCAGTTAGCCATTAGTCCCCCTTTGAAATGAGCCAGGTTTTCTGGACAGCTAGCTATAGTACTGCTCAGAAGACCCTCAGTGCAGGACTCCATTGCAGCTAGACTCAAATTTTTGGTTTTGAGTAACTCTCCAACAGTGGCTTCAAGTGTATCATTGTCCGCGCCCCACACATAGGGGGCAAGAATCTGGCGGATATCAGCCTCTCTTTCTGCAATCAAGTGTCGTGTGGCTGCTTCATCTTCTCCCTTAGCCGTAATACGTAGGTAAATACCATCGGGTTTTGCATAACTAGCTAAGGTAGGATTAGGCAACTGAAGGAAAGGAGATAGCAACTCATCTATCTTAGCTTCCGCCTTCCCAAAGGTCTTGATTGTTTTGGAAAGGATGACTGCCCCGGTTACCCTTTGTCGCAGTTTAGGTAAGACGCGCTCTTTCCACATCAACCGCATCTCACCTGGCGGCCCAGGCATGGCCACAACTATGTGATCATCCTTCTCAACCCACCAGCCAGGAGCTGTGCCCACAGGGTTGGGAATTATTGCGGCTGAAGGGATGATAGTTGCTTGTTTTACATTGGCTTGAGGTATTTCTCTATGATAACGGCTGAGCATGTCCTGCAGCTCTTGCCATAGTTTAGGGTCAATGCTTGGTTTCTCCCCAAGGAACTCAGCGATACTCTCACGGGTAATATCACCCTGAGTCGGGCCTAAGCCACCTGTGGTGATGATAAGGTCTGCCCTTATCCAAGCCCGCTTCAAGGTGTCAACTATCCTTCCCTTATTATCACCTACAATGGAGATGAAATGCAGGTTGATTCCCAGCGAAGGCAGTTGTGTAGCCAAAAATGAAGAATTGGTATCCGTGATGTTGCCTAATAGTATCTCTGTGCCGATGGGGATTATCTCTGCCTTCACTTAGAAGTCTACCGCTTAACTGCTAGGCTTCCCAGATAGTTCTCTACTATTGCCATGGCGCAATATTTGCCGCACATGCTACAAGTTCTTTCTGTTGTGGGGATTTTATTGTGAACTCGTCGTGAAAGCTCAGGGTCCAAGGACAATTCGGCTTGAGTTGCCCAGTCAAATTCCTTGCGGGCCTTGGACATTTTTTCATCCCACTCTCTGGCACCATTCACGCCCTTAACAATATCGCCGGCGTGAGCAGCTATGCGGGAGGCGATTACGCCCTGTCTCACATCTTCTACATCGGGAAGAGACAGGTGCTCTGTAGGGGTAACATAACACAAGAAATCCGTTCCGGCAGCAGCAGCAATAGCACCTCCAATAGCGCCAGTAATATGGTCATAGCCAGCGCCTATATCGGTCACTAGAGGACCTAAGACATAGAACGGCGCTCCATGACATAGACTCTTTTCCAATTGAACATTGCTAACTACTTGATCCAGTGGTAGATGTCCAGGGCCTTCTACCATAACTTGAACGTCAGCTTCCCTAGCGCGTTTTACTAACCCGCCAATGATGATTAACTCCTCAACTTGAGCTCTATCAGTAGCATCAGCAATACATCCTGGGCGCAAGCCATCACCCAGACTCAGGGCGAAATCATATTTCTGGGCTAAGTCCAACAAACGATCGTAGTATTGATACAAAGGATTTTCCTTTTCGTTGTGCAGCATCCAGCCAGTATGGAAGGCACCACCCCGGGAGACTATGTTAGTTGTCCTACCTTGTTCTTTTATCCTCGCTACAGACGTTTGAGTCACTCCACAGTGAAGGGTCATGAAATCAACACCATCTTTAGCTTGTTCTTCTATCACGCTGAAAATCTCATCGACACTCATGTTCACAATAGCTCCATGCTTCTCAATGGCTTCAATTCCAGCCTGATAGATGGGCACAGTTCCCACAGGCAAAGGGCTGGAAGCTATGATTGTTCTCCTGATAGTTGTAATATCGCCCCCGGTGCTCAAATCCATAACCGTGTCGCTGCCAGCATCAATAGCAGCTTCCAACTTCATCAGTTCTCTACTAAGGTCAAAAAAGTCGGAGGATGTGCCTATATTGGTATTAACTTTGGTCCTTAGTCCCTTGCCTATCCCGCAAGGCATCAGGTTTGTATGATTAGGATTGGCAGGTATTATGATTGTGCCGTCAATCAAGCCCTGCAGGATAAAATCTACCTCTACCTTCTCCCTCTCAGCTACATGTTTCACTTGGGGTGAGACAATACCCCTTTTTGCTAGCCCTATTTGCGTCATTTGTGTCACATATCTCCTCTGCTCCCATCTTACCACTCCGATTTAGATAGCAAATCTAACACACAATGGTTATCAATGCAAACTTGCTAGACTTGGGTAGTAAGAGAACTCGCGGCTATTGTCTCCGCTCACATGCTTTCGGGAGCTGTCATGCCCATGAGTTGGAGTACTCTGGCTAAGACAATCTGAGTTGCCCTGACCAACTTGAGTCGAGCTTTGGTTAGTGCTTCATCTCTGGAGACGACCCTACATTGCTTGTAGAAGCTGTGAAACGTGGTAGCCAGCTCCTGGGCATAGTAAGGCAAGTGATGAGGCTGCAGGGTGGTGGCTACCTTGTCTATTGTTTCAGGGAGGAGTATCAAGCGCCGGATTAAGGTTAACTCTGCTTCACTTGTGAGCAAGGAAACATCCCCCTGGCTATAGTCAATTCCTTTTTGCTTAGCTAAGCGGAGAATACTGGCAATACGAGCATGAGCATATTGTATATAGTAGACAGGATTATCAGCTGACTGCTTCTTAGCTAACTCTATGTCAAAGTCCATCTGGCTATCAGCAGAACGAGCTAGGAAAAAGAAGCGGCACGCATCCGACCCTACCTCATCTATTACCTCTCGCAGAGTAACGATGTCACCACTGCGCTTAGATACCTTAACTAGCTCCTTGCCACGCCGCAAGGTGACCAACTGACATATTATCACCTTGAGCTGCTCAGGATCCTTCCCCAGAGCTTTGAGCACTGCTTTCATCCTGGGAACATGTCCCTGATGATCAGCACCCCAGATATCTATCACCCAGTCAAATTTCCTCTCTAGTAACTTGTTGTAATGGTAAGCAACATCCGAAGCAAAATAAGTGGGAGAACCGTCGCTCCGCACCAACACATTATCTCTATCCTCACCCAGAATACTAGATTCAAACCAGGTCGCGTTGTCCCTTTCAACTACGTAGCTCCCACCTTTCAATAGCTCTATCGCCCTATCGTATTGCCGCCCTTCATAGAGGCTTTTCTCAGTAAACCAAGTATCAAATTCAACATTGATTAGCTTAAGGGTTCCCTTAATGCTCTCTATCATCCGGTCAATTCCGATTCTACCTAGCTCTAAAGTTGCTTTCTCTTGAGGCAAAGATAAGAATCTATCACCCTCCTGATCAACAACTTGCTTCGCTAAGTCAATCATGTAATTGCCCCAGTATCCATCAGGAGGTATATCGATTTCTCTTCCTAAACACTGCTGATAACGAGCATAGAGAGAACGAGCAAAGGTCTCTACTTGGCTGCCAGCATCATTCAAGTAGTATTCCTTTTCCACGTGGTAACCAACTTCGGAGAGAACATTAGCCAAGGTGCTACCTAAAACAGCTCCGCGACCATGACCTACATGAAGAGGTCCAGTGGGATTAGCGCTAACAAACTCAAGTTGAATGCGTTTACCTTTGCCCGAAGTGAGAGCGCCGTATGACTTATCAGCAGCCAAAATCGATTCTACCTGCTTACTCAGCCAATCGTTGCATAGAATGAAATTGATGAAGCCCGGCGAAGCAACGATAACCCTGTCAACTTCCGCGGGAGGTGATATATGCTTAGCTATCTCATCAGCTATAGCCAGAGGGGACATCTTCATCGTCCGAGCTAATTTTAGGGAGAGCCCAGAAGCGAAATCACCATGTTCTGGATCTTGAGGATGCTCTATGACTATCTCAGGCATAGTTGTAAAAGTAAGGCTGCCCTCATTCTGCGCTTCAATTATTGCCTGTTGAAGACAAGTAACTAGCTTTTCCTTAAGAGTAAGATTACTTCGCTTAGCTCGTGGTGACATTTTTTAGCTCCATTCAATGTAGCTAGGCCACACATGTGATAATCGCCGTTTCAGAGAGCAATGCTCTTCCCTTTCCAGACCATGGTCACTTTGGAAAAGGGTCATCGCCTCTTGCCGAGCCATCTCCAAAAGATGCAAGTTTGATAGTTTAGCTATTTTGAGTTCTGGCAGGCCACTCTGGTGAGTACCGAAGAATTCCCCTGGACCTCGTAGTTCTAAGTCTTTCTCTGCTAGAGCAAAGCCGTCGTGGATTTTCTCCATTAGCTGGAGTCGCTCTCTTGCTTCAGGTGAGAATTTCTCAGGAATAAGCAAGCAATAACTTTGCTCTTTATCTCGGCCCACTCTACCCCTGAATTGATGGAGTTGTGATAACCCGAAGTGGTCAGCACCCTCTACCAGCATGACTGTAGCTCGAGGCACATCAATGCCAACTTCCACCACCGACGTTGATACCAAGATATCAAGTTGCCCAGCACGGAAACGGCGCATGACCTCCTCTTTGTCATTAGGAGGCATTCGGCCGTGGAGTAGTCCCAACCTTAAATCCGGGAAAACCTCTCTGGATAGATACTCATATTCACTGGTAGCAGCTTTGGCCTCGAGGGCTTCTGACTCCTCAATCAAAGGACAAATGATAAAGGCCTGCTGGCCATTGCTAACCTGGCGACGGAGGAAAGCGTAAGCCTTCTCTACGTACTGAGGCCCAAGGCATTCTGTTTTCACTTCGTGCCGCCCTGGGGGCAATTCATCAATAACTGAAAGGTCAAGGTCGCCATATAGCGTTAGCGCCATCGTTCGAGGAATGGGAGTAGCCGTCATGACCAAGACATGAGGATTGAAGCCCTTTTGGCGCAATTCCTGACGCTGCAATACGCCAAACCTCTGTTGCTCATCAATCACCGCTAGTCCTAAATGCTGGAATTCCACCTCTCTCTGAATAAGGGCATGAGTGCCAATAGTAATATCAATTTCACCTCGCCTAATTTTGTGATGCAAATCCTCCTTTTCGCTCTCTTTGAGGCTGCCAACAAGCAAAGCGACCGTAAGTGGCCTTGTGAGGAATCCAGTATAGCACATGATATTGCTTCCCTGACCCGCCGATGACAATGAGGGTTGGGGGCCGGCTTTAGACAAATAATCACAGATGCTGCTGAAATGCTGCTCAGCCAAGACCTCAGTGGGTGCCATCAACACTCCTTGATAGCCATTGGCCACAGCTATCAACAGGGCTATAGTAGCAACCACGGTTTTGCCGCTGCCCACTTCGCCTTGGAGCAGGCGTGACATGGCCTTTGGTTGTTTCAGGTCAGCCAAAATCTCCTCCAGCACTCCTTCTTGCGCTCGTGTCAAAGCGAAAGGCAAACAATCTAGAAATTTGTCAATAACCTCGTGATATATCCTGAAAGCATTGCCTGGCTGTCCCTCCTGCCATTCTCGTTTTCTAGCCAGTACCCCTAATTGAAGTAAGAAGAGCTCATCGAAAGCTAAGCGGTCGCTTGCTTGCTCCGCCATCAGCTGACCATCTGGGTAACTAATCTGTGCGATCGCCTCTTGGAGAGGTAACAGTTGACAGCGCGTTCTTATCCCTGAAGGTAAGAAATCCTCTAATTGCCAGGCATAACCATCTATAGCCTGCTTTGTCCATCGCCTCACCTGTCGTGGATATAAGCCCTGAGTCAGGGGGTAAATGGGAATTAGACGGCCGGTATGAATTAGCTCCTCGCCTTTGAGCAGTTCCCATTCAGGTGATTCAAAGACCTTTTGTCCCTTGAATATGCCCACCGTACCACTAACTACCACTCGAGCATTAGTGGGGAAGTTTTTGGCCAAGTAAGGTTGGTTAAACCAAACCACTCTAATGTTCCCTGTTTCATCGCCTATAATTGCCTCTGTGCCCGGTCGATTACCAAAAGTGACTACTGTCGCCTGCCATATTGTGCCTACGACAGTTTGCTCTTTACCTTCTTCAAGCTCAGCTATGAATTTCCTTTGGCTATAATCGATATACCTCCGGGGGAAAAAGTAAAGTAAGTCATTTATTGTTCTCACGCCAAGCTTGGCGAATTTAGCAGCTACCCTAGGTGTGATACCACTGATGACAGTTATGGGAGAGCTTAATTCTCCGCTCTGCTTTTGAGGGTGTGACCTAGCCACCGCTGTCATGCTCACCTTATTCCTCTCCCTTGCAGGGAGAGGAGAGGCAAGTGTGTCCTGCTTTGGTTTTTCTAATTCATCCAGCCAGCCGAAGACACTCATTATCCATTTCTGACGCTTATTTATGTCCCAAGAATCATAATCGGAATTAGCCAAATTGAGTTCATCAAAGCTAACTAAGAGCAGCGGATTAGCTATGTCCTGCCTGATTCGCCCTACCTGTCTGTGAAGATACTTGTCCAGACCACCAATTACCGCTTTATTAGCATAACCTTTCTTGCATTCTAGCTCAAGGATATCTCGTAGCGAATCAATGGTTGTCATTCTGCTTCCAGTACACAAGCAGCTAGGACACGAGGGCCAACATGAACACCTACCACAGGGTCCACTTTGGAGCGGTAGAAATTCTCAGGAGAGACCAAACCTTTGAGACGGTCAGCTAGAATCTCCAAATCTTCAGGAGTGGTGACATCTTCGATAGCTATAGCCTCTATACGGCTAAGACTCCTAACAAAATCCACCAAATAATCTATTGCTTTGGTTCTATTGCGTACCCGAGCAACAGGGTAAACCAACCCGTCCTTTAGTGTTAGAATAGGGTTTACCCTTAGCAAGCTGCCTAGGAATGCCTGCGCTTTACCAATGCGCCCGCCTTTCCTTAAATATTCCAATGTGTCAAAGGTCATTTGTATATGAATCCTGGGAATTGCTTTTCTGACCCAATCAACAATCTGGGCTAGACCGTCTCCTGACCTAGCCATTCGAGCTGCTGAGATAACCAAAAGCATCTGTGCGCTTATTGCTAATGTAGAATCAATAATCTCAATGCGGCAGTCCTTGGTCACCATAGTCTTGCCCTTGAGAGCTGCCGCGTAAACACCGCTTAACATTTGTGAGAGCATTATCGCTACAATTTCATCTGTCTCCTCAGCCAATCTAGTAAAAAACTCAGCGAAGACATCGGGACCCGGAGCTGAGGTAGTAGGAGCAATCTTACTTTTTTCTAGCTTCTGATAGAACTCTTTTGTGCTTAGGTCAACGTTATCTCGGTAAATTTCGTTGCCAAATTGAACATATAATGGCACCACTGAAATCCCAAACTCTTCAGCTAGTTCCGGGGTGATGTCAGAACAGCTATCAGTTACAATCTTGACCATCGCTCTTTGCCCCTCAAGAATCAGTCCTTCGGGGCCTCAAAGACTATTCCAGTGAAATTATGTAATTGTAGTGAGGTTGGCCACCGTGAACTACCTCGACCTCAGTCTGGTATCTGTTACGAATATCTTGAGCTATCTCTTCAGCCTCAGTAGTCTTGCTTTCAGCACCATAGTAAATGGTCACCATTTCGGCCCCTTCAATATCTGCTCTTACTAGAGCCTCGAAGATAAGGTCCGGCATCTTATTGCCCTTGGCTATCAACTCTTCGTCATTCAAGATAGCAATAAGTTGCCCCTTTTTTATTTTCAAACCGTTGAGTTGCGTCTTGCGCACTGCTTTGGTAATCTCCACAGTCCTCACTGTGGTTATTGTCTCTTCCATGCCGCGAACAGTATCCTCCAGACTCAAGTCATAATTGAAAGCGAGGAGTGCAGCTATGCCTTGAGGGATAGTCTTAGTGGGAATTACCTTCACTTTCTTTACGGTTAAAGACTCAAGCTGAGAAGCTGTGGGGATAATATTCTTGTTATTAGGCAATAAGATGATATTGTCTGAAGGCGCTGATTCTATAGCCTGCAATAGCTGGCGAACACTGGGATTCATTGTTTGACCACCGGGGACAACGATTGTAGAGCCCAAGCTGTTGAATACCTCAAAGAGGCCATCCCCAGCGGCAACTGCTACTATAGCGATATCGACCTTGGGCATTCTCTCCCTCTGCATCTTTATGAACTCTACGTACTGGTCGTCCATATTCCTGATATCTATCTGGTGCAACGTGCCCAGGTGTGTAGCATAATCAAGGATTTCGCCAGGCTTAAAGCTGTGCATATGAACTCTGACCAAAGAATCATTCCCGGTAACGATTAGGGATTGCCCCTTTTTCCTTAACTTGTTTTTGATCTTTTGGGGATTGAGTTTCTTGCCTTCTACTACGAAGTTGGTGCAATATCCATATGGCACTTCCACCTCGCTAGCCATTTGAGTTGTCTTAGGAGCCAATGGCAAGTCAGCGACAATTAACCGAGGTTGCCGATATTTTGTTTCCTTCGCTTTTCCCTTGAGATAGTAGAGGGCGCCCTCAAGCAAGACATACAACCCTTGCCCTCCAGCATCAACTACGCCAGACTCACGCAACACAGGCAATAAATCGGGGGTTCGAGCTACCGAGTCCCTAGCTGCCTCAATGACAGTCTCCATTACAGAAAGCAAGCTTGCAGAGTCAGTCCCAGCAGACATGCCAGCAGCAGTAGCTGCATCCTTAAGCACTGTCAAGATAGTCCCCTCTACAGGATTGACAAGGCCCTCATAAGCCGCTTGCGATGCTTCAGCCAGCGCCTTGGCGAAATCTGTTCCATTGAAAGATTTCTTGCCTTCTAATCCTTTAGCCAAGCCACGCCAGAATTGGGATAGAATCACACCTGAGTTACCTCTTGCCCCCATTAAAGCACCAGAAGCCATCGATTTGACCACTGAGCAAGCAGACCTATTCTGGTTTTGATTTGCCTCTTCCATAGCGGACTGCATGGTAAGCAGCATGTTGGTTCCGGTATCGCCGTCAGGAATAGGAAAAACATTTATCGCGTTTATGTCTGGAGTTGCTTTCTCTAGCCAGACAGTACCCAAAGCGAACATCTTCTTCAACATCGGCCCACTGGCTAAATCAGTCCTCATTTTGCCCCTTTTGCCTTATATGACATTCATGAGTATAATAGTCGAAATCTGATTTACAGTAAAGAGGGGAGCAAGAATCTCTTATGAAGTGTGATATCTGTGGTAAAAGAGCCCAATTTGGTAATAGCGTAAGCCACTCCAAGAAACACACCAAGCGGCGCTGGTTGCCCAATATTCATCGAACCACAATCATCGTAAACGGTAGCAAGCAGGCAGTCAATATTTGCACCAGATGTCTCCGCACCCAATACAAAGCGGCTCGCTAATCACCCACTGGAGTCTCAATATCGTTGCCCTGCTTTTTGGTTTGAGAATCAGACCTATTATATCTCCAAATATCTCTAGCCTCTCTCCGCTAACTTACCGCCTCTCTAATATTTTGCAACGCTTGGCTTATCCCCACCTTAGCCTTAAATATACTGTTCCCCATTGCCAGGACTCTGGCACCAGCTTTAACTAAGCTAGGCGCATTGTCAATGCTAATCCCTCCGTCAACCTCAACCTCAACATCCAAGCCTCTTTCATCCAGCATCTTGCGCAGGCGAGCTATCTTTCCCAGTGTTTCAGGAATAAAAACCTGCCCGCCAAAACCAGGGTTAACACTCATAATCAGAATCAAGTCAACATGGGAGATGATTTCCTCTACCGAGCCCAATGGGGTAGCCGGATTTAGCGCTACTCCAGCTTCTATTCCCAGCTCCTTTATCAACTGAATTGTCCGGTGAATATGTGGGCAAGCCTCAATATGT
Source organism: uncultured Dehalococcoidales bacterium (assembly GCA_964545665.1). GTDB lineage: Bacteria > Chloroflexota > Dehalococcoidia > GIF9 > AB-539-J10 > CAZJGF01. Next base: position 1,712 of record CAZJGF010000034.1, on the reverse strand, counting down.
ACAGTAATGATGTTGGCGCCCGAATTGGCAAAGTCACCAATGTATCGCTCTGGATACTCTATCATCAGGTGGACATCCAGAGGCAAGTTGGTCCAGGAGCGAAGGGAAGCTACTACCGGGGCACCAATAGTAAGATTAGGCACAAAGTGACCATCCATAACGTCAACATGAATATAATCGGCCCCTGCCTTGGTAGCTTCAGCAACTTGCTCACCTAGCCGAGCAAAATCAGCAGAAAGAATTGATGGCGCCAGTTTAATCAGATTGCTCATAGTACCTTTTTTATGAGCTCTCTCGCCTTGGCCAAAGCTATTTCCACCTGTTGTGGTGAAGTGCCACCAATAACGTTTCGAGCAGCCACAGACGACTCCATGGTTATGTCATATACGTCTTCAGCGAAAAGAGAGGAAAATTTGTTGTATTCACCCATGCTGAGTTCGTGAAAGCTCTTGTGGTTAGCAATAGCATATTCATTCAGTCTAGCTACAATGCGGTGTGCCTCTCGAAATGGAGCACCTTTCTTCGCTAAGTAATCGGCTAAATCGGTAGCCAGAATGTAGTCCTCGATAGACTCCCGGATGCGCTTGATGTCAACTTTGATTGTCTTCATCATTTGAGCAAATACTTCCAAGCTGGAGTATAGGGTATCTATTGTATCAAAAAGGGCCTCCTTATCCTCCTGCATATCCCGGTTATAGGCTAAAGGCAAAGCCTTCATAGTGGTCAACATGCTCAGAAGGTTGCCGTATACTCGCCCAGTTTTCCCTCTAGCCAGCTCTGCTACATCAGGGTTTTTCTTCTGCGGCATGATGCTGCTGCCTGTGGCAAAGGCTTCATCAATTTCTATAAAGCCGAACTCAGTGGATGACCATAAGATAACCTCCTCCGCTAATCGTGAAAGATGCATCATAGTGATGGCAGCACACGCTTCGTATTCGATGATGAAATCCCTATCGGAGACGATATCAATACTGTTGCTGCTTATCTTGCTGAAGCCCAGCTCATGAGCCAGGAATTCACGGTCTACAGGATAGGGAACACCAGCCAGGGCGCCACTGCCTAGAGGCAAAACGTCAGTTTGCTTAAGGCAATTGTGGAACCTTTCCTTATCCCGCTGAAACATATCGAAATAAGCCAACAAGTGGTGAGCTAAGAGAACCGGCTGAGCTTGCTGTAAGTGAGTATAGCCAGGCATGATGACGGCGCTATTTGTTTCGGCTAAATCCAGAAGCGATGATTGTAGCCGTCCCAATTTGGCCATAGTCACTTCAATCTGCTCTTTGAGAAAAAGGCGCATATCCAAAGTGATTTGGTCATTCCTGGAACGGGCAGTATGGAGCTTGCCGGCTACATCTCCTATCTTCTCAAAAAGGCTTGCTTCAATGTTCATATGTATATCTTCAAGCTCAGACTTGAACTGAAATTTGCCTTGCTCGATTTCCTCCTGAATTGAGCCAAGTCCCTTGATTATGCTTTCAGCCTCGCTCTCAGTTATTATCCCCTGCTTTGCCAGCATCTTGGCATGAGCAATGCTTCCCCTGATATCCTGGCGGTATAGCCGCTGGTCGAAAGCTATGGAGGCGGTATATTCCTGCACCAGTCTATTAGTATTCTTTTGAAAGCGATTGCGCAAGTAATTCATCTAACATCTGGTTAAAGCGGTACGGGAAATCTTGATACTTTTCCCTTCCGTTTGTCAACTGGGTTTGCGA
>CAZJGF010000033.1:12836-14727 GCA_964545665.1 uncultured Dehalococcoidales bacterium | reverse complement strand
GATGTCTCACACCACAACCGTTAACACCCCTCCCACCATCCACGCAATTCTCTGACTCGTCCCCAGAGATTGCCACGCCTTCGGCTCGCAATGACAAAGGCGAACTAATCACCAGGCATTTTACCTGGTCCTACTGGCCCTACGGTGATTATCAGTGGATGTGGGAAATAGAAATTCCCCAAGCGCTATACGATTACTATAGAGCAAAACCCAGGCCACCCACCAAGAACTATTCCGTCTACGTCACCGACCCCAGGGATGATGCCTATACAGGCGACCTGGCAAGTAAATTGAAGGAAGAGACCCAAAGGCTCAACCTGGATGAATACGACACCATACACTTTGCCGCTTCTTTCGTCCAGAGCCTCGCCTATACTTCTGATCCCACTACGACCGGCTATGACGAATACCCAAGATACCCTATCGAAACCCTGGTTGACCAAGGTGGAGATTGTGAGGACACCTCAATACTTTTGGTGGAGCTACTGGATACCATGGGCTATGACGTGGTTCTGGTTAGCTTGCCTAGCCATGTTGCAGTCGGGGTACTGGAAGCACAGCACTTCTGCGGAACATACTACCGACAAAACGGAAAGAGGTACTTCTACCTGGAGACTACAGGGGAAGCCGGAAGAATCGGCGTTGTGCCGCACGAATATGCTAACGAGCCAGCATATATTTACCATATCGTTCCAGTACCTGTCCTAACTCATAGCTGGAAAGCCACAGCAGAGGAGAGAATTTATGATTTGACAACAGTCGTTGAGAACCTAGGCACTGCTCCAGTGCACGATACATATATACTAGCTGGCTTCGATGCAGGCCAGAATCGCCTTTGGAACCCCGCCAAAAGCGACTCTTTTGTGCTGAAGGAAGGCCAATCGGCAACAGTCACCATGCGCTTGAAGATACCCACAGACAAACATACTCGATTGACGATCCACGTCATCAATGACGGCCGCTCGGTTGACAAAAGCAATTCAGATTGGTTTGACACATGAGAAAAGGACTCCCAGCGCTCTCCCCCTAAAAGTCGCCAAGCGACTTTCTCATCCCTTCCAAATATGAAGTGTCATTATGTTTAGTCAGGATAAAACCACCTCTTACATAGTCGAAAGTCGTAATCCCACATACATCCTGCTTAACATTCCAGAAATGTGAGTTATCCAGTCCCAGTAAAGCGCATATTAGAACTTTGTTCACCACCCGATGGGACACTAATGCTATGCTGCCGCTGTGTTTAGAAACTACCTCATCAACAAGACCCAGGGCTCTTTCCCTGACGTCCTCCAGTCTCTCCCCTCCAGGCATTTCCACTAGGTGAGGATTGACCCGCCACTGCTCATGGAGAACTGGATATAACTTCTTCACTTGCTTATCAGACAAACCTTGCCACTCACCACAGTTAAGATCCATAAGACCGTCGCTAACCCGTACAGCAACATTCTGGTATTGAGCCAAGATATTTGCTGTATCCACAGCCCGCTTTAGTGGGCTGGAGTAAATAGCGTCTAATTTCAAATTGCCAAGATAGCTGCCCAACAACTGCGCCTGCTTGATGCCGACCTCGCTTAGTTCGACGTCAATCCTGCCTCTATATATTTCCTCCACGTTCCACTCAGTCTCTCCATGCCTCACCAAGATAACTTCCGTCATCGCTGTTACAAGTCCTTATTCAAAGCAGAAGTCTTCCGTGCCAACCGACCTGAATCTGCAAAACTATGGTGGGAAGCTGTGGGACAGGCAGACAATTAGCGCAGCAACGCATCTACAAGCTCTTCCCGGTAGACCTCTCTGTTGGATGATGAAAATAGCCCATGGTAGCCGTCATAAAGGATCACGCGGCTGGTTCTCTCCCCGATTGCCTTGAGGCTGATGACTGTGTCCTTCA
>CAZJGF010000033.1:5156-12736 GCA_964545665.1 uncultured Dehalococcoidales bacterium | reverse complement strand
ATCACGCGGCTGGTTCTCTCCCCGATTGCCTTGAGGCTGATGACTGTGTCCTTCAAAGAACAGAAAACCACGCTATTCTCCTGTAGCGGCGGCATATTCCGCTGTGCTTTCATTATTTCGCGCAGCCACGCTGGCGTGGCTCGCTTGGGTACTGATTCCCAGTCGGAGTCCACTGTCAGGTCGCCGATTTCCTCTCGGCTGAAGTCAATAGGAAGGAACTGTATGCCAAGCCCTATCTTGCTAACCAGCCTTAGGGTTGTCCTTCTCAGTTTATCCCCAAATATACCCCACCATGGGCTCAGGTATACGGTTTTCCGCTGAGCATTGAGGTAAGCCGCAACCAGTCCACCCATGGAGCTTGCCAACACGACGTGCGCACCCAGAGTTCCCTGGTACTCCCTGACCGGAGACAGGTATTCCGTTTCGAAGTCCTTTATAGCAGTAGGCAATTCCACCGCGTGCGTCCTGAAGCCAGCCTCGATTGTTGCGTTCACCAGCCACATCAAATTGTGACTATCCAGCTTGTCACCCCACCCCAGTACAAACAGGAGGTCCTTACTATTATCCCTGCCATATACCTTGGTTTTCATAGCGCAGCGGATTTCAAAGCCGCCTTTCTGCCCACAACCGACGCCAATGTAACACGCTTCAGCATGCCAACACAAGCCAAGAATCAAGCCTCACCTTATTCCTCTCTCCTGCGCAAGCTCTTCCACGGCCCTAGCTATGTGACAGCGCAAACCGGCGGGCTTATGATACACTAACGATGCAAAGAGGAGAGGAGAAGAGAAATGGCAGAAACACCCAGAAAGGTCGCTATTACGGTTGGGAATATCAAGGCCAATGCTGAACTAAGCGACTGTCACACTGCCCACGAGATATGGAAGGCACTTCCCATTGAAGGCACGGTGAATACTTGGGGGGATGAGATATACTTCGCTATACCAGTCAAACTTGGAGCCGAAGATGCTAGAGAATTGGTCTCCCAGGGTGAGATAGCCTATTGGCCGCCTGGAACAGCTTTCTGCATCTTCTTTGGACCTACTCCAGTGAGTCAGGGTGATGAAATCAGACCGGCCAGTCCAGTGAACGTCTTCGGTAGAATACTGGGAGACGCCACGGTATTCAGAAAAGTTGCACCCGGGACAAAAATCTGGGTTGAAAAAGCCGAACGATAGCGCAAATCTCCGCAGCCGATGTTGACAACTGACCATCGACCAGCCATGGCGAAGAATTATGCAGCCTGCTTCAGCTCCTACTTTGCCTTTTTCTTTTCCTTAAGGTTCAGCGTCCGCTTGACCAGCTCCTTCTCATGGTCATAGTTAATTACCCTTTGGAGCATGATCTTCTGTGCCATGACTGGTCCAGCACCGTGCCAGGTGCCCACACCATGCAGTCCAGCCGTCCAATTCTGCAAGTGCTTGTGCACCTTCATAATGTTTTCCGTGGGTTCATCAGAACCGAAGCTGTAAAACTCCTCAACATAGTCCTTGACCTCGGGGTTCTTCAGTTCCTTAAGAGAGGGCAAGGTGACGATCAGGCCTCCGCCTATATCCCCCGCCAGTGCCATCACCCGCCAGAAGGCGTTGCAGACATTCAGCTTGGAAACATTGCCCATCAATTCGTCTGGCAAGAACACGCCTGAGCCAGGAGGTTCTTCAGAGCCTTTGTGGGCAGCAGCCAAACCGCAAGAACGGCATGTCTCCCTTAAGACCACCATCTCCGCTAGTTCCTCATTGATGTGGGCAGCTTTCTCCAAACCCTTGTACTCCTGAATCAGTTTAGCCGACCCAATAATCTGGTTCATAAAACCCACCTTACATGTCCCCCCACAAGTCATCCGATGGGTCCTGGCAAAACGAGTCACAAGCTTAACAGAATATGGGCACTCACCACAGTGAAAAACCCGTTCCCACGGGACAAAAACGTTATCAAAGACAACCATAGATGTCTCGCGCTGGCCAAAGACAGGATTGCCCAACTCCTCAATATCGTCAGCCATATCCCTTTCTGCGGAATAGGGGGAATACTGACATACGAAGGTAATGCCCTTGGCATCCACAGGCGTGGCGAACGCCACAGCATAGTCTTCTTCACCTTTGAAATGGGCTGCCTGAGGCAAGACAACTACCTCATGGCTGGCATAAGCACCGCTGATGTTGATTTTGGCCCCTCGCACCACAATGCCATCTGCGGTCTTATCAACAATTTTCAAGGAGAGACAGGGGTCAGACCAGTCCAATGTCTTCTTATCCCGGTTTCCTCTCGGCTCGGTGAGAGCGCCGGCCACAGAAAGGTCCTTCGTCTGCACCATCTTCAGGTATTCCAGAAACCGAGAGTGGTACCCTGTGCTCAAATCCCTATCCATCTCCCAGGTGGTACTGGCCAGAGAGTGGAATGCATCATAACCAACACAGCGGTATATGCATGTTCCCAGCATCTCAGAAGTGAAGGTTCCCGCCTCAGCCTTTTTTACCAGGTCCTCATTGCTGGCACTGACATAGGTGTAGCGGTTTACCACATCATTGATGAGCGGCGAGTAGCAGGTCATGATGTCCTTGTACCTCGGGTCCAGTGCCCAGGCATAGCTGGCCTTGTTCGCCTCAACAACTGTGCGGGTGTTCCTGTTCTCAAGGATGTTTTCAATTCTCTTACCGTTCATGAAAACGCGAGGTTTGAGTTTTTTCAGACTCTCCTCAAATTGTTCTGGTGTCATCAAAGCCATGTCTCTCTCCTTTCATTTTCGGTCTTCACCTTCAAGCGAGCTAGTAAACTACCGATGGCTCCATCTCTACTTCCTATTTGTCACTAAGGGAATGAGGAAGACTACACAGGCAACGAGAAAGACGATACTGCCGACCAAGCTCAAGGTGTTGCGAGCTTCAATGCTTGAAGCTATGAAGAAACCAGCGCATACGAGAAAAACAATCCACCCAGCCAGGTGGAATTTCCTTTCTCGCTCTCTGCCATCACTAGGCATAGTGCTTATCTCTCACCATTTGGCCACCGTCGGGCGGTAACGCATATCATGAAGCTATGATTTAGAATTTCGAGCCAGGTAACTTAGATAGCCCACGGATAATCAGCAGAAAAGCATAGCACTTCAGGCTGTTACAAGCAAAGCTACAAGAACCCATGCTTTATTCCTCTTCCCAAAGCTCAATGGAATGCATTGATAATCCCACGCTGCGGAATATCCTGCTTTTATACTAATAGATTTCTATAATATATGAATGCCGAACTCCTTCAGGCCCTCGGTCAAAGAACTTAACGGAAGCCCCACTACGTTGAAGTAATCGCCCTCAATTTTTTCCACAATAACAGACCCCAATCCTTGAATCTCGTATGCTCCAGCTTTGTCTATCGGCTCCTTCGACCTGACATAGGTATTGATCTCTTCCGAGCTCAACTGCTTGACATGAACTATCGTTTCCACTGTTTGGGATACTATTTTGTCTTCATCCGTATCTAGAATAGTGAAACCTGTGATCACTGAATGAGACCCTCCGCTTATCGCCTGGAGCATTTCCTTTGCTTCAGCTTCCGTTCTTGGTTTACCCATGATCTCGCCCCTGCAAACTATAAAGGTGTCAGCAGCAATGATTATTGCATTTTGGTGCTTGTTGGCGACAGCCAAAGCTTTCCCACGCGATATCGCTTTGGCAAGCTCATGCGGGTTCAGATTCTGGCGCAGCTCTTCCACATAATCGCTCGGCTCCACCTCAAACCTCAGGCCAATCTTTTCCAGCAATTCTTTCCTTCTAGCAGATGCTGACGCTAATATGATTTTTTTCATAACTAAACTGATTGTATAACACTCACATCTGTAAGATAAAGGCAGTGTATTACACCAAGGCAATGTGCTAAGATGATAGCCACGGGTCATAGGAGTCACAATCAAACACTGTATTGCCACCTGACAGACTATATGCTAAAAGGAGCAAACTAATGTCTGCAGCCCAGCAAGAAATAACTGATTATGCTCGCTCATTGTTTGATGTCGCTGGCTTCAGCCAGCTATCCAGTGGTGACAGCCTGCTGATCTTAGGGATGGAGTCAACACCGCAACGTAACCTTGATGAATTCGGGCCAGTGGATGGCAATTTTCACCTCTACGGTTTTGAAAAACATATTGGGCCCAAACTGACATCACTACTCACTTTCATTCGCAGTAATGGCTTTTCTGCTGAACCAGTTGGAAAGTATGGCTATCCCCTTAAAGGGGAGAGCAACCTGAAGCAAGAGGCAATTCGTATTGGATTAGGCAGACGCGGTAAGAATACAATAGTACTCAATCCCACGCATGGTTCCCGACTTCGCTTTGCTGCTATCAGGACAAACGTGCCACTGGAGCCAACTATGCGCTCATCTATGACTGAGGCAGAGAACCCTGTCTGCAGCGAGTGCTCAATATGCATTGATGCTTGTCCCGTCAAAGCTCTTGAACCCTACCGCATGCCTGACCCCTCACTTTGCCTCTCCAGGATTGGCCTTATGCCTGAACAGGAGGGCCGACTTGTACCTTGCGATCTATGCCTCCGTCTGTGCCCTGTAGACAAAGAATGCTGACCCCTGCGTGTTCTGGAGACTCAGCAACGGTCCAAATTTCTGTTGATATGCTTGTTTGGTATAGAATAGATGTCTCGATGCACAGTCGGTGGCAGTGCATAATCACACAGGAGGTGAGACAAAAATGATTACTGGTGATCAATATAGGGAAAGGATTGCTAAGCTAAAGCCCAACGTTTATATGGGCGGTAAAATCATAGACCGCTTTGATCCCAAGCTTGTAGGTGGAATAAACGTTATGGCTGCCACGTATGATTTTGCCTTTGACCCCGAATTCAAGCACGTTGGCGTGGCTACTTCCCATCTGACTGGCGATACGATTAACCGTTTTACCCACATTCACCAGAGTATAGAAGACCTGTTCAACAAGCAGAAAATGACTCGCCTTTACTGCCAGGAAGTAGGCGGCTGTATACAGCGCTGTATGGGAATTGATGCCCTCAACGCATTGTCTGTCGTCACCTATGAAGCCGACCAGAAGTACGGCACCAAATACAATGAGCGCTTCATTAACTTCATGAAAAGCGTCCAGAAGGAAGACCTCTCACTAAACTGCGCCCAAACAGATGCTAAGGGCAACCGTCCCTGGAGACCACATGAGCAGAAAGACCCTGACCTTTACCTGCGCGTGGTAGAGAAAAGGCCCGATGGAATTATTGTTAATGGAGCCAAGGCCCACAATTCCTGTTCTGTATATGTAGATGAAATTCTAGCCATACCTACTCGCAATATGCGGGCTGAAGAGACAGACTGGGCAGTAGCCTTCGCTCTTCCTTCAGACTGGGAAGGTGTAAGCCTCATCAATGCTGCTTACTCACCAAATCGACGCAGAAAACTTGACGCCCCGTTCAACAAAACGGGCATATCACACTCCATTACTGTGTTTGATAATGTCTTTGTTCCCTGGGAGCGCGTTTTCCTGTGCGGGGAAGCTGAGCTTGCTGGCAAGCTGGCATTGCTGTTTGCCTTGTACCATCGCCACAGCTACACCGGCTGCAAAGCGGCCGTCTCCGAGATATTCACCGGTGCCACGGCGCTAGCCGCTGAATACAATGGCATCGCAGGTGCCCAGCATGTGCGGCATAAGCTGGCCGATATGATTCAGATTGTAGACCTGATTTACGCCGCCGGTATTGCGGCAGCCGTAGATGCTACGAAGTCTGATTCCGGCACCTACATACCCGATACAAACTACTGCAATGCCGGGCGTATGCTGGCTGGAGAAGCGATATATGATGAATTTGAGGCTCTAGCTGCCATTGCTGGCGGACTGGTAGCCACACTGCCACCGGAAGAGGACTTTTATGACCAGAAGACCGGCCCTTATCTGGAAAAGTACATCATGCGCAATCCTGACATACCAGCAGAGTACCAGCATCGTGCTTTCCGCCTCTTTCAAGATATGATGGCGTCTGCCTGGGGCGGGCACAAGCTCATTGATTACCTGCATGGCGGAGGCTCGCCCGTAATTGAGAAGGTGGCTATCTACCGTGACCACAATATAGAACACTCCAAAAACATAGCCAAGAAGCTTGGCGGCATCCCGTTTGAGGGCTCAACCAAGAGCATTAACCGTCGATCCCATGCCTGGATTTAGAACGACAGACTCTCTATCCTCCGCTCTCAGCTGAAGCACTGGGAGCACGTGGATACCCTGAAAATCACGCTCTCGCTGTCCTCACGACCAATGCCATCAAACACTGTTACCGTGACAACAACCTCACCTTTGCTCCCCGGCGCAGTCCATGTGACCAGGGAGCCAGTCCCGGAAAACTCGCCTTTTGGGGCTTCCCATTCATAGTCTAGTTCGGCACTGGCATCTTCCATAATGCATTCAAGTTCACAGCTCTTGTCTCGTAATATCACGTATTGACCTTGAACTTCGACAAAGTATTTAGGTGCGTTAGGAGTAACAACCAGTTCCTTGATCTTCGGTGGGGGAGGAAGCTCTACATCAATGGTCACCGCTCTCGTTGCCTCACCTCCTTGGGCATCGCTAACCAGAACCGCAATATCGTAGCTGCCATCTCTTTTAGGAGCAGTCCAGGTAATAACTGGCCCTGTACCAGAAATATCGCCTTTACTCGCTGACCACTCATAGCTCAGACTATCGCCATCGGGATCTTCAGCACGGCACTCAATACGACAGCTCTCTTTTGGGCTGAGCGAACCCTCATCGGCCTTCAGCCGCGTAATAACAGGCTGCTGATTAGCCGGTGCCGGGACATCCGGTTCGGTCGTCACAGTATCAGCAACGTTATCCGGCTCAGCAACGTTATCTGGCTCAGCAACGTCATCTGGCTCAGCAACGTTATCTGGCTCATCAAGTGTCGTTCTCAACCTTTCCCGAATTCTGATTTGCGTCTCCTCATCCAGATCGCTGAATTGCAGATCGAGTTCCTCTTGGAATTGCTCTACCGCTTGCTTTCCTTCCAGCTTCTCAATGGTATTCTCCATTGCAGAGCTTGAATTGGCAATAGCAATTAGAACTGCTTCCTTTGCCCATTCAGGCACTTTTCCCAATGCGGTTGCCAACACCCGTTGCTGCCAGAGATGATCGCGTTTTAGCCTATCGATTAATAACCCAATGTCCTTGCCTTCTTGCTTGGCTTCTTCCATCCACACAAGGGTCTTGTGAAACCGCATCTGAAACTTCCCGCATTGTTTTCCACCAAGTATGTACTCTTCTTTATCGTACAATGCATTGATTGCCAGAGCATCCTCATCAGCAAATCCCAATGACAATGTAGCTTTTTCCCGTGTATCAAAGGCGAAAGAAAGACGGATGCTCCTTTCCCAATCCTTCACAAAGTAGAACGGCGAGTCTGGCAAGGTGCCAGGGTCCTGGGTTTCGCAAACAGCAACAGGCTCCTGTGTTTCACAAACAACAGCAGGCTCCTGTGTTTCACAAACAGCAACAGGCTCCTGTGTTTCACAAACAGCAACAGGCTCCTGTGTTTCGCAAACAGCAACAGGCTCCTGTGTTTCACAAACAACAGCAGGCTCCTGTG
>CAZJGF010000033.1:0-5056 GCA_964545665.1 uncultured Dehalococcoidales bacterium | reverse complement strand
GTTTCGCAAACAGCAACAGGCTCCTGTGTTTCACAAACAACAGCAGGCTCCTGTGTTTCACAAACAGCAACAGGCTCCTGTGTTTCACAAACAGCAACAGGCTCCTGTGTTTCGCAAACAGCAACAGGCTCCTGTGTTTCACAAACAGCAGCAGGCTCCTGATGCTTGGCAGCAATGGGCGATACTACAACTGCCAGTGTCACAATCGCCACGCCGCCAATGATAAGCAAGCGTTTCCTTCTCGTCGCTCTTTCTTCCTTCCTTACTGACTCCCAGAATGTGTCCATTTGAATATAACGCTTCCAAGAAGCAAAAGTTTAGTTTGATAGTCCATCCATGCGACGTCGCACTGACTTTGCCGCACTTCCCAAACGCTGCCTGTCCAGCAAGACTGCCTCGTTTCCTTCCAATGCTTTATCAACAGCCTCAAGCAAATCTACGGAGTATCTTCTTAACCCTCCCCTGTCTATCGAATACCGGCACCGCGCTCCATCTCGGCTCAGTTTCAAGAACCCCGCATCATAAAGGGCGCTCAAATTCCTGGAGGCACGCGTTTGGGAGATCTCCAGGGCCCGCATCACTTCGTATACGCAGCAGTCTCGTTCCATAAGCAGATGCAGAATCCTCAGCCGTGTCTCATCCGATAGAGCTTTACAAGCCTTGACAAACTCCCGCATTCCTCGACATCAGACAACTTATGCGACAATGCGACAATGCGCATAGTTGCACAATATAACTGAGAGCCAGTTTTCTTGTCAAGTCCTGGCAGCCGAGACTGGTCCTTTTTCCTTCAGGCGGAGCTATGGCTGAACATTCGGCACCCTATTCCCAGCGTTCCCATTAAATTAGCAGCCCCGCGGCGCTCACCCTGCACAAACATCATTTTGCTCAATTCTCCGAAGCCCTAAACACATCTCCAGCGACTCTTCAGATGCCGATAGTCAATATTACATGCTATAGTAACAACCATGACGGAGCAGTGGCATACTATCAGCTCTGATGAAGCGCTGCAGGCGCTCGATTCCAGGCGTTCTGGACTCGCTGAGACCGAGGCCAAGCAGCGGTTTTTGCAATACGGCCCCAATGAATTGAAGGGGAAGAAGAAGACACCGCCACTGCTGGTCTTCCTGAGACAGTTTCTCAGCCCTCTCATATACGTGCTACTTGCTGCGGTCATTATCTCAGTTATTGTGGAGCATTTCCTTGATGCCTGGGTCATACTGGGAGTGCTGCTGCTTAATGCTGTTATTGGCTTTGTCCAGGAGACACGAGCGGAAACAGCTATGGAGGCGCTGATTCAGATGACAGCGCCCAAAGCAAAGGCAAAGCGCGGTGGCAAAATTGAAGCGCTACCAGCTAGAGAAATAGTGCCCGGCGATATATTGCTCCTTGAAACCGGGGACAAAATAGCGGCTGACGCCAGACTGGTGGAGGAGTCTAATTTGAAGGTGAATGAAGCCGCCCTCACTGGCGAGTCAATGCCGGTAGATAAACATACCAAAGCCCTTGGCAAACAAGTGCCCATAGCGGAGAGAAAGAACCTGGTCTACATGGGCACCGTAGTTACCTACGGAAGAGCTACGGCATTGGTGGTAAGGACTGGGATGTCAACCGAAATGGGCAAGATCGCCACCAGTATTCAGGAGGTGAAGCCAGAAAAGACGCCCATCCAGGAGAGCATAAGTAAGTTAAGCAAGTATATCATCATCCTCATCCTGGGAATCATTGGCATCCTGGTAGCTGTCAGCCTTGTCAGGGGACTGGATTGGCTGGAGGTATTCTTACTGGCGGTGGCCGCGGCAGTTTCTGCCATACCGGAAGGACTGCCAGCCGTGGTCACTGTGGTTCTGGCAGTGGGTATGCGGATAATGGCACGTCGCAACGCCGTCATTCGCCGGTTGGTAGCAGTAGAAACTCTGGGGTCGGCTACTGTAATTTGCTCTGATAAAACAGGGACCTTAACCTTAAACGAGATGACAGTGCGGCGTCTTTATGTTGATGGCCAATCTATCGAGGTAACTGGGAACGGTTACGAGCCACGAGGGGAATTTCACCGGGATGGCCAGATAGTAAGTCCAGAAAGTGAAGCGCCTTTAGCTTTGATGTTAAGGATAGGAGCCCTTTGTAATGATGCCTTGCTGACAAGAGAGGATGACTGCTGCAGCATCTACGGAGATCCGACTGAAGGAGCCCTGGTTGTAGCTGCTGCCAAAGCGGGGATGAACAAAGAAAAACTGGAGAAGGCCCTTCCCCGCATTGACGAAATCCCCTTCCAGAGTGAAAAACAGTATATGGCTACCCTGCACCCGCGAGACGGAGGCAGAGTGGTCTATATCAAGGGCTCAGTAGAAAGGCTGCTGTCCCTGAGTAAATACTACTTAAGGGGAGGTAGAGCTGTCCCGCTGGAACAAACTGATGCCCAGGCCATTATGCAGGCCAACACTGCTATGGCCAGCGAGGCAATGAGAGTCATCGCCACCGCTTATGTTGACCTCCCATCTGAATTAGAAGACCTTAAGGACGAGGACATCAGAGGTAACCTCGTCTTCGTTGGTCTGGCAGGAATGGCTGATCCACCACGCGAGGAAGCCAAAGAGGCGGTCAAATTATGCCGGCAGGCGGGAATCAAAGTGATAATGATTACCGGTGACCATAAGGCAACAGCCGAGTCCATTGCCTATCAGCTAGACTTACCCCAAGGAAAAGCTATAACCGGTGTTGAGCTTCAGGAGATGAGCGATGAGGAATTATCACAGCAGGTTGAGGATATCTCAGTTTTTGCTCGTATTGAGCCCTTGCACAAGTTGAGAATAGTCAACGCACTGAAGAGCCGCGGACATGTCGTCGCCATGACCGGCGACGGGGTTAACGATGCTCCAGCACTGAAAGCGGCCAACATCGGCATTGCCATGGGCATCACCGGCACAGACGTGGCCAAGGAAGCCAGTGACATGGTACTGGCCGATGACAATTTCGCCTCTGTGGTGGCAGCAGTAGACGAAGGCAGGGCAATCTTTAACCGCCTACGCAACGTGGTTTTCTTCCTGCTAAGCACGAACCTGGGTGAACTGCTGGCATTAATCCTTTGCGTCTTCTTTATCGGTAAAGCGCCGTTACTGGCAGTGCAGCTTATCTGGATTAACCTGGTAACCGACACGACGGCGGCCATTCCTCTGGGGCTTGAGCCAAAATTTGGCGATGAACTCAAGCAACCCCCTCGCCACCCCAAAGTAGGTCTCATCTTCCCTGGACTGCTCCTTCGCATTGGCTTTTTGGCCGTGCTGATGAGTATCGGCGTATTTGTGATTTTCAACTGGGCTCAAGCCAGGATGGGCCTGGAGGAAGCTCGCACCATCGCCTTTTGTTCCATGGTTTCCTTCGAATGGTTCCGCGCCTTCAACGCTCGCTCCGATGAGCATACTGTCTTCAGCTTAGGTATTTTCCATAACCGGTGGCTGGTTATAGCTATCGGGGTAGCCGTTATGTTGCAGATAGCAGTTACCTATGTGCCTTTCCTTCAAGTTGCTTTCACTACTGTACCGCTGGGTATTGACAAGTGGGGGATCGCCATCCTGGCCGGTGCCACTCTATTTGTCATCGAGGAAACACGTAAGACTTTGTTCCCGAGGCTGTTTAGTTCAGGGAAATGGAGGCCATTGCAAAAAGCCGCTACCTAATGCAATGGCTTCTATGTCGTTTTTTAGTCTCCTCAAAGCCCATAGCTATCGCGATAGTACACCAGCAGATACAGCTCTCTAAGTAAGTCAGATTCGTTATGCCTTATGATCTGCTGTAAATAATCTCTGTCTCCTGTGTAAAGGAACCTTTCCCACAACATAGGGACGTCCTTGCCACTTATCACTGGCTCAGTGAAATAATCCTCCGCGTGAGAGAACAGCTCATCCAACTTAGGCCACTTGAGCTTGTATTTCTCCGCTTTTTCCCGCCAGGGCTGGAATAAGTCTATCCCGTCTATACTCATTCCCTTAGTCTTAAGAAAGTCTTTCTCGAACGAGAGGTTATAAGCGTAAAACGGCCTGGGCAACTTTGAAACGAGACTAGCAATCTGAGCAATAAAAGGCCTCTCCTCTTCTGAAGTCCGGCAGATTATCTCAAGGCAGCTTCCTTGAATATAGCCAAAAACCACAATTTCATCTTGAATTCTATCAAGCCCGGTGGTCTCGATATCAACCAGGGTTCCCCGTGGAATACTCACTATCAACTCTCTACTATATGAGGTAGCTGTGTTTTCCATCCTGGTTCCTCCAATTCGTTCGCGACTTTGACCTTTACATTATACAGGCTAGATTACGTCAAAGATAGCACAATGAGCTAGAATTGATGTCGAGCAAACTACTATGTGGTTTCAAGGGATAGGCAAGATCTTAATCCTGGTCGGAGCTTTCACTGCCTTCCTCGGACTACTATTAGTCTTGTGGCAGCGAATTCCCTTCCTGGGAAGGCTCCCCGGCGATATATTCGTGCAAAAAGGGGCCTTTCAATTCTTCTTCCCCGTAGCAACCTGCGTCATAATCAGCATTTTGCTGACCGTTATTGTGAACCTGGTCATCCATCTACTTAGATAAGCGCCGAGGCAGTAGAGCAGTATACCAAGCGATAAAAGGGAGCAAACTACGTATTTGTAGCTTGCTCCCAACTAGTCGCTATTTACTTGATCACCCTTACTCTTCCACTTCAGCTTCAGGCTGAACAACCGCAACTCTCTATTAGGAGCCTATGTTATTAACGAAGAGCTCAGGGCTTCCACCTGCCCTCCACCGACGCACCTTGTCCTATCTGCCACGTTCCGCATCCACCTGCGCTGGCGGAGAGCCCAAACCGGGAAAGATCCACTGGCACAACCAGATTTGCTTCTCTGCCATACCTTCCCTCCTTACTAGACAAGCCCAGCTTCTACCTGCCTAGTATCTAAATTGTAACGAACATCAAGGCACAAGTCAAATTCTTCAGTTCACTCAGGTGATTATTGACGCAGTGTTAAACAGGCTACCAAGCATAAATGTTAATATATCAGGCACTGAGGGACATACATGGA
>CAZJGF010000032.1:13266-14843 GCA_964545665.1 uncultured Dehalococcoidales bacterium | reverse complement strand
TGGTGGAGCTGAGGGGATTCGAACCCCTTACCTCCTCAATGCCATTGAGGCGCTCTCCCAATTGAGCTACAGCCCCACACACGGAAAACATAGCAGATAGTCTGACAAAATTCAAGCTAGAAGCTCAGCCCCAGCCACTCCAGTATGGACCGCAAGCCAAAGTATCCCAGATAGGCCAGAACCATGTTTTTGACCGTTCTTCCGGCCCAGGTCATAAGGAAAAACCTGGTCAGTCCAAAGCGAAGCATGCCCATAAACACAGCGAAGGGATAGTAAAGGGGATTCAAAATGGATGCCATGAGCAAAACAGCTTTGGAGCCATGGCGTTGTACTAGGTTTGTGAAGCGAACATAAAGATCGTTCCTATTGTCTCGGACTAACCCTCTCCCACCATAGCCGGTCAAATAGGCACCAACAGCACCGGTTGCTTCGCCAATTCCGGCCACAGCGCCAACGATTGCCGGATTCAATACTCCGCCCAGCGTGAATGTAATCAGTACGCCAAGGCCGGGCACAACCATGGTGCCACTGGCGAACAGGTTAACAATAAAACAACCAAGATAACCCCACTTAGCTATTTGGTCCAGATAGCCTCGATGCTGGATAATGAGGACGCACAGGATTGTGGTAATTGCTAATGATAAGCCGCCGATTATGGCTTCCCGCTTGGTTGGCTTCCTTTTCACAACCTCTCATTATACAGGAAAGTTGCCTGAGGAGACTATCGTTTATGCTGCTGCCGGGGTGACTTCTGCAGCAGCAAACACTAGACCATCCTCTTGCACGCTAATAGCTATAGTATCTCCTTGCTTGAACTCTCCCTGTAATATCTTGGTGGACAGAGGATTTTCTACGTACCTCTCAATAGCTCGACGTAAGGGGCGAGCTCCATATACCGGGTCATAGCCTTTCTTCACTAGCCAGGCCTTGGCGTCATCATTGATGTCAAGTTTGATATCCTGGTCGGCCAACCTCTGTTCTGTCGCTCGAACAAGGAGGTCAACAATACTCCTCAATTGCTGCTCGGTCAAGGGATGGAATATGATGACATCGTCTATTCGATTGAGCAGCTCTGGGCGGAAGGTTTGCTTCAGGGCACTCTCTATGTTTTTCCTCATTCTCTGTTCATCAGCTTCATCTCTGTGGCCAAAGCCAATGGCCTGGTGCTGAAACTCCTCGGTCCCCAGGTTGCTGGTCATGATTACCACCGTGTTCTTGAAGTCCACTGTCCTGCCATGTCCATCGGTAAGCCTGCCATCCTCCAGCAGTTGTAGTAGTATGTTGAATACCTGAGGGTGTGCCTTCTCCACCTCATCAAACAGGATAACTCGATAGGGGCGACGACGCACCGCTTCAGTTAGTTGGCCTCCCTCATCATATCCAACATAGCCCGGCGGCGCGCCAATAAGGCGAGATACGGTATGCCTTTCCATATACTCTGACATATCCAACCTTATTATGGCTTCCTCGCTGTCAAAGAGGAATTGCGCCAGAGCTCGTGCCAACTCTGTCTTGCCCACGCCGGTAGGGCCAAGGAAAATAAAGCTGCCGATAGGACGTTTGGGATCCTTGAGACC
>CAZJGF010000032.1:4939-13166 GCA_964545665.1 uncultured Dehalococcoidales bacterium | reverse complement strand
CGTATTTTTTCTGCTTTCAGTTCAGCCGCCTTCTGGTAGTCCCGCTGTTGTGACGCAGTCTCTTCCTCGTCAGACAACTGCTTGATCTTCTGGTCCAACGCTTTGACTTCGGCTGGCAGGCTGTCCATATCAATACGCAGCTTGCTGGCTGCCTCATCTATCAGGTCAACTGCTTTGTCAGGCAGGAATCTATCGGTGATATATCTCTGAGATAGCTTGGCCGCGGCTACCAGGGCCGAGTCATCGATTTTTATCTTCTTATGATGGGCTTCGTATCTGGGGCGAAGGCCTCTAAGCATCTCTATGGTGGCTTCTATGCTGGGTTCGCCAATGAAAACAGGCTGGAACCTTCTTTCCAGTGCTCTGTCCTTCTCAATAAACTTCCGGTATTCGTCGAGCGTGGTGGCTCCAATACATTGCAGTTCACCGCGAGCCAGCGCTGGTTTTAGCATGTTGCTGGCATCAATTGCTCCCTCGGCACCTCCTGCCCCCACCACGGTGTGAAGCTCGTCAACAAACAAGACAACCTCTCCACTTGCCTGACGAATCTCATCCAGGACTGACTTCATTCTCTCCTCGAATTCCCCTCGGAATTTGCTTCCTGCTACCAGTGCACCCATATCCAGGGCAACCACCCTTTTCTCCTTGAGGGAGTCAGGTACGTCTCCAGCAACAATCTTCTGGGCTAAGCCTTCGGCAATGGCAGTCTTACCCACACCTGCATCACCAATGAGCACTGGATTGTTCTTGGTGCGCCGCGAAAGTATCTGTACGGCACGCTTGATTTCGTCATCTCGGCCAATCACCGGGTCAAGCTTGCCTTGCCGAGCCATCTCAGTGAGGTCATGTCCGTATTTCTCCAGAGAGCGATATTTGCTTTCTGCGTGCTGGTCGGTAACCCGGTGGGCGCCACGAATTTTGCGCAGTGCCCGATAAATCCCTTCTTGATTGATGCCGAACTCAGACAGTATCCTGCTAGCTTCGCCTTTGCCCTCGCCGGCAATAGCAATGAGCAAATGCTCGGTGCTGATGAACTCGTCTTTTAGCCTGTCAGCCTCTTGACGAGCATTTTCTAGAAGGCGAGGGATTCGCGGTGTAGCATAAATCTGTGTTCCTTCGTAAGCTACCTTGGGAAATGCTTCCAGGGTCTTCTCCACTTGTCTTCTGACTGCTTCAGCATCCACGCCTAGTTCTTTCAGTATGTCCCCGGTGATTCCTCTCTGTTGCTCCAGCAGGGCTAACAGGATATGCTCCACATCCCACTGATTGTGGCGATAGCGGTGGACCAACTCCTGCGATGTTGCCAGGACTTCCTGTGCCTGCTCGGTAAATTTTTCTGGTGTTATCGGTCCTATTCCTTGTTCCATTGTATCTTATTCCTCCGGCTATTCTAATCAGATTCTACATCCCCTTCTACAAGTCGCTTGAGCTCCTCTTCCATTTCCTCAACTCGCCGTTGCATCTCTTCCATCCTTCGCACCAAATGCAGCGCAACCTCCACACCGGCCAGATTGACTCTCAAGTCGCTCATGAGCGACTTGAGACAACATAGTTGATCAACGTCATCTTGTGAATAAAGTCGAGTATTGCCTCCCGAGCGACGTGGCTGTACCAATCCTAGCCTCTCATAGTAGCGTAACGTATGTGCTTCTATGCCCACTATTCTGGAGGCAACGCTGATGACATATCGCGGTTCTGAACTTGAGGCTGAGGACTGCCTTGGCTTGAGCAGGGTGAACAGGATTTCACAAGCTTTGTCGATTTTGTCAAGCTTGTTTTCAGCGAGCTCGTTCAGGCTCAACATTCGACCAGAGTCCTCATTTGCCATTTCTTTCTAACCGTCCACTTTTTTGCTTGGATAGATTGTACAGCATACTCAACATTTTTGTCAAGTCTGGAGATAAAAGTTGACAAAGTTTGTGAGGTTTTTTACAATAGTGGTGAGCCTGGGAGTGGGGCTGAATAAGAAACAAGGAAAGGAGGTAATACAGATGGCAATGCAAAGATGGCAACCGTTTTCCGAACTTGTGAGTCTGAGGCAGGCGATGGACAGGCTGTTTGAGGATAGTTTTGTTCGTCCTTCCCGCCTCTTAACCAGTCTTGGCGAGGCGGCGGCACCAGCCTTAGATGTCTACCAGACTCCTAGTGAGGTGGTGGTGAAGGCGGCTTTGCCTGGTCTCAAGCCGGAGGATATCAATATTGATATTACTGGTGACACCTTGACTATCAAGGGAGAGACCAAAACAGAACAGGAGATTAAGAAGGAAGACTACCTGTACCAAGAGAGACGCTATGGCGCTTTTTCGCGCAGTGTGGTTCTGCCCGGTGGACTTCAGCCAGACAAGGCTGAGGCAAACTTGGAAGAAGGCATACTGACCCTTAGCATACCCAAGGCCGAAGAGGCCAAACCCAAAGCAATCAAAGTCGAGCCCAAAGGGAAGAAGTGATCAGCAGGAAGTCCCACTCTCAGGCCTTATCAGCTCAATGAACTGCCTCAAAATCCTGGAGGTAGCCCCCCAGATGACATGCCCTGCATACTCATAGCAGGGGGTAGTGAAAACCTGGCTGTCAATAATCTGGCAATCTTGTTTCAGGTGGTCTCTGTCCACTAGAAACGATAAAGGGACAGAGAAGACTTCTGTGATTTCCTGGTGATTGACCTCGAAAGGGTACGGATAAGGTATGAAAGCAGCGAAAGGCGAGATAACATAGCTGGTGCTAACGGTCATGCTGTCGTCTAGTTCAGCCAAGATCTCTACATCTTCAGCTTTTAGCCCTATCTCTTCTTCAGCTTCCCTGAGCGCAGTGTGGAGAAGGCTAGAATCACCTGGCTGCCTAACTCCCCCGGGAAAGCAAACCTGTCCTTTGTGGGAGGTCACTTCGCTGCTCCTTTCGGTAAACAGCACATGACATTGCCCCTCCCTGCAAAACAAAGGGATGAGCACTGCCGAAGGAATCAGGTTCTCATCGGTGATTTTTCTTTTCTGGTAATTACACAGGATTTCAGCAATTTTCTGCTTCACTGCGAGACGATTATATCATCTCAGAGAGTATCAAGCATGTGGGCCACGGTGAACAACCCTGCGTAGGAAATTTGTCAACATAGCAGCCTAAGAGCTATACTTATAAGATTGAGGCTAAATAAGCATGGCAATAAAACGGGATTATTATGATGTGCTGGGATTGCCTCGAAACGCCAGTGATGAGGAAATTAAGAGGGCATTTCGCAAGTTGGCTTTTCAATACCATCCCGATCACAATAAGAATCCGGGAGCGGAAGACAAATTTAAGGAAATAAACGAGGCTTACCAGGTCCTTTCGGACCCTGAGAAGAGGACTAGTTATGACCGCTATGGTCGAGTGCCCACTGAGGGGTTGGGAGGTTTTCCAGATTTCGGTTTTGGCGGCTTGGGTGATATTTTCGAATCCTTTTTCGGTGCCAGTCCATTTGCTAGGACTGCTCAACGTGTTCCACAGAAAGGTGATAGCCTGCGAACTTACCTTGCTCTTTCTTTTGAAGAAGCAGTATTTGGCTGTCGAAGCGAAGTTGAAGTGCAACGCATTGAGAGCTGCCCTTCATGTCACGGCACAGGTAGTCAGCCTGGAACAAGTCCCCAAACTTGCCCTGAGTGCCGTGGGACAGGACAGGTGAAAAGAGTCCAGCAGAGCATTTTCGGCCGCTTCAGCCATATTACTACCTGCCCTCGCTGCGGAGGCAACGGCAGCATAATTACCAGTCCCTGCTCTCAGTGTCATGGCAGAGGAGAGGTGAAGGCGAAGCGCAAACTAGCCGCTGATATACCTGCTGGTGTGGATGACGGCAATCGGTTGTGCCTTGACGGCGAGGGAAATGCGGGCCTATATGGGGGAGCACCTGGCGATCTCTACATTGACCTTTCAGTAAAGCCACATGACTTATTCCGCAGAGAGGGAGTAGATATCCTCTATGATTTGCCTATCAATTTTGCTCAGGCAGCAGTAGGCAACGAGGTAGAGGTGCCAACCTTGGATGGCAGGACAAGCCTGAAAATACCACCTGGCACTCAACACGGGAGGGTATTTCGCCTTAAAGGCAAAGGGGTGCCGCAGCTCAACGGTAGAGGGAGAGGAGACCAGCTGGTCAAAGTGGTGGTAGTCACTCCCAGGCATCTAGACGAGAAACAACGACGGCTATTCGAAGAGCTGGCCAAAACATTGCCGCAGGAGAAACTACCTTAGGATACCTAGGAAGCGTTTATGGCATCGCTGGAGCCAGTAAAGATAGCTATGGCTTCAGTTAGACGAAGGTCTTCAAAGAGAACTCGATAAATAAGATTTGCGATAGGTGTTTCCAAATTTAGCCGGTGGACTAGCTGATGAACTGCCATAGCGGCATATACCCCCTCGGCAACCTGTGACATGGAAGCGGTTATCTCTTTCAGGGAGCGACCTTTAGCCAATTCGTAGCCAACATAATGATTGCGGCTCAAGGTGCTGGCACAGGTAGCTATCAGGTCACCTAAGCCAGCTAGCCCATAAAGAGTGCTTTCCTTAGCCCCCAAAGCTACGCCGAGGGAAACAAGCTCAGCCCAGCTCCGAGTTATGAAAGCAGCCTTAGCATTGTCGCCCAGGCCCAATCCATCCACCATTCCCGCCCCCAAAGCAACAATGTTTTTCAGAGCTCCACCCAGCTCGACGCCAACAACATCGTCACTGGCAGACAGAAAGAATTTGGGTGAATTCATCAATTCTCTTGCCCGTTCAGCAACAGCCATATTCTGGGCAGCAATCACCGAAGCAGCCGGCAGACCTTGAGCAATCTCTCTGGCCAAATTGGGGCCAGAAATAACACAAATTTGCTGTCTCAAGGCAACAGGGACTTCATCTGCCATTACTTGAGACATTCTTTTGCCGCTGTCCATTTCCAGTCCCTTGGCAGCGCTCATCAATAGCATCGAATCGCTCAGGTAAGGCTTGGCGTAAGTGACGTTTTGTCGTAGTCTTTGCGATGGAACCGCCCAGATTACCAGGTCAGCCCCGTTTATGGCTTCATCAATGGAATCAGTAGAAGAGTAGCTGTGTGCTTTTTGGTTCAATTCTTCCAGCTCGGCTTCATTGCGTGCCCACAGCTTTACCGCTATGCCTTTATCGCTCAACAAAGCAGCCAGAGTATTGCCCCAGGTAGTATTGCCTATGATGGTAACTTTGGGCATGGTTTAAGGCTAGCCAGCTTTTTCCCTCACCATAATCGGCGTTCCGTGCCCTGCTGCAGCCGTCTTATATTGTCACGGTGTTGATAAACAAGCAAGGCGGTAACCACCAGGCAGTAGGCCAGATAAATGGGAGGGAAATCATAATAGATGGTCAGGGGCACCAATAAACACCAGGCAGCCATAGCCCCCAATATGGAGCCTAACGACATGTGCCGGCTATGCAGCGCTGATATAGCTATAACTTCGGCCCCTAATACCGCCGCTGGGGGATAGATAGCAGCCAATGTGCCAAAAGAGGCAGTTACACCTCGGCCACCTTTGAACTTGGCAAATACCGGCCAGTTGTGGCCGGCTATCACTGCCAGACCAGCCATGACTTGGGCTACCTGCCAATGGAGTGTTACGCTGCCAACGGATAAAAGGCTGCTGGCTACCACGACTCTAGCCAATAAGACCGCTCCAACAGCCTTGGCCACATCAAGGACTATAGTCAAAACACCAAGCTTGGTTCCCGCGGCTCGCATTACATTAGTGGCGCCTGTCTTGCCACTTCCCTGTTTTCTGACATCAATGCCGCTCTTGAGCTTGCCCATGATCAGGCCAAAGGGAATAGAGCCAAGAAGATAAGCAATAACGACCACAGCAATAAACTTAGCAACAATCATGTTTTCACCACCCTTCTGTTACTTTTGCCGCTTAGCCCCAGCGAGGATCAACTGCAGCGGGGAGCCACGAAAACCAAAGTTATGCCGAAGTTCATTCTCCAAATAGCGTTGATAAGAGAAATGGACCAAACGCGGATCATTGACCTGCAGAATAAAGGCTGAAGGTCGAGAATCATGCTGATAAGCCCGGACAACACGCAACCGCCTGGAGCCGACTCGAGGTGGGAGGTGCTTATCCACCGCTTGTTTGATAACCATGCTAACCTCCGCGTCGGGTAGACGCTTTTGTCTTTCCTGCCATACCTCCCAGGCTTGGGGTAAAACTCCATCTATATTGTGCCTCAATGTGGCGGATATGTAAAGAGTAGGCACATAGGACATAAACCTGATCCGTCGCTCCAGATGCCGCTTGAATTCTGGCTTCTGCATCTGTGGAACGAGGTCCCACTTGTTGACCAGCAGTACCATGCCTTTGCCTGCCTCTATGATGTAGCCGGCGATGTGTGTATCTTGAGCAGTGATATGTTCAGTAGCGTCAATTACCAGTAGGGCGACATCACAACGATTGATAGCTTGAAGGGTGCGAAGCAAGCTATAGTAGTCGATGCCAAAATCAACCCTGCCTCGCCGTTTGATACCGGCGGTATCAATCAGCAATATTTCCTTATCACCCCAACGGAGTCTGGCATCGAGAGCATCACGAGTTGTCCCTGGAGCCTCATGGACAATGGCCCTCTCATCACCCGACAGGGCATTTAGCAATGTTGACTTGCCTACATTGGGGCGCCCCACGACAGCCAATTTGGCCAATTCTGGTTGTTCAAAGCCGCCAGCCACTGGCGGAAGCAAGCCTAGCACGGTGTCCATAAGCTCGTCTATCCCTCGATTATGATAGGCACTGATAGCTAACGGCGTGCCAATATGCAGACGATAGAAATCGGCCAAGTCAGTTTGCTGTGGAGCAGAATCCACTTTGTTGACTGCCAGTACTGTGGGCTTGTTGCCAGCGCGTAGCATATCAGCCACTTCTTCATCGGCAGCAATAACCCCACTCTGAGCATCCACCACAAAGATGATGACATCCGCCTGAGCCATAGCTGCCTCTGCCTGTTGTTTGACCTTCTGCTCCAGGCCAGACTGTGGTTTTATCTGCCAGCCACCAGTATCAACCAGAGTTAGCTCTCGTCCCTGCCATGAGCTGGAAGCAAAAACGCGATCCCTGGTAATTCCGGGCAAGTCACCGACAACGGCTAGCCGCTTCCTCGCCAGGCGGTTAAGCAAGGTAGACTTGCCCACATTAGTTCTGCCCACGATAGCGATGATTGGTTTTGTCATTGCTTCTTAGCTCTAAAACGTCTTAAAATCTCTTTATCAAAAGTAAGAAGAGCCACTTCTAATTCCTCAGCCACTTCGGCAATAACGGCATCGTGTCCCTTCAACCCATCCCTCAAAGCGATTTCCTCCGCCTTAGCCATCCTTTCTTCATCTAAAGGATAAAGCTTTGCATAGCCTTCATCGGTTAAGCCTTCCATTTCCCTTGCGGCCAGATGTGCTCTGGCACGGCTTTTTGTCCTTCTCAAAATGGCGCCACAAACTTCCACAGGCACTAGCGTCGAGATATGAAAAAGGTATTGTTTAAGCCTCAAGCCTTCAATTAACTTAAGGGCCTCATGATGGTGTTCTTCTTGCTCAAGCAATGCACTGACTAAGACGTTGGAATCCACAGCAATTTCTTTCACTGCCGCTCCTTCCTTATCGCTTCAATAGCTGAAAGGCCTTTGGGCCACTTTTCGCTTATTCTTCTCGCCAAAGCCTTCCACCGTTCTAAGGGATCCTCAATGGAAAGAACCGTGAACATGACATCAAGCTCATCGAAGGATTTGAGCTCCTTCTTGGAAAGCCCTTCCTTGAATTCTAACGCCGCTCTATTAACCACCTGAGCCATATCATCTTTCTCTGCCTCTTTCCTCAATTGAGCAAGCTCTGAGGCTCTATTCTCGGCTTCCTTCATATTCCGCGATGTGATACTCTCCAGCCCTTGCTGCAAAATGAGCTGTGTTAGGTACTCCAAGGCTATGATACGCTCACCAGGTGCTTCCTGCCTTAACGAAAACCCTCTCTTAAGGTTCGTTTTTGCATCCTCAACTTGCCCAAGCTTTCTAAGCGCAAACCCTTTGTTATGCCAAGCCTTGGCATCACCGGGATCTATCTCTATTGCTTTATCATAGCAGGCGACCGCATCCTCAAGCCTGTTAAACTCGTACAGGGCAGCCCCTTTGTTACACCAAACTTCGGCAAAATTGGGATTTATCTCTATTGCTTTATCATAGCAGGCGACCTCATCCTCAAGCCTGTTAAGCTCGCCCAGGG
>CAZJGF010000032.1:2918-4839 GCA_964545665.1 uncultured Dehalococcoidales bacterium | reverse complement strand
CTCAAACCTGTTAAGCTCGTGCAGGGCAACCCCTTTGTTATACCAGGCCTCGGCAAGGTCAGGATTTATCTCTATTGCTTTATCCCAGCAGGCGACCGCTTCCTCAAACCTGTTAAGCTCGTGCAGGGCAACCCCTTTGTTATACCAGGCCTCGGCATAATCAGAATTTATCTCTATTGCTTCATCATAGCAGGCAACTGCTTCCTCAAACCTGTTAAGCTCGTCCAAGGCAACCCCTTTGTTGTACCAGGCCTCTGCATAATCAGGATTTACCTCTATTGCTTTATCATAGCAGGCCACCGCTTCCTCAAACCTGTTAAGCTTGTGCAGGGCAGACCCTTTGTTATACCAAGCCTTGGCAAAATCTGGATTTATCTCTGTTGCTTTGTCCCAGCAGGCGACCGCTTCCTCAAACCTGTTAAGCTCGTGCAGGGCAACCCCTTTGTTATACCAAGTCTCGGCAAGGTCAATCTTTAGCCTCAATGCTTGTTCAAAATAGGGCAAAGCTAGCTCATCCTTGCCTTGCATTCCCAAGGCGGCGCCAATGAGGTTTAGGCAGATAGCTTGAAGAATTTTGTCATCGAGTTTTCGGGCAAGCTTATAAGCGTCACGGTAGGCTTGCTCTGTTATATCAAATTTCTTTCGGTGAAACTCTCTATCGCCGAGCGAGGTGAGGGCAAAGGCTGTGAGGCGTAACCTCTCTTTCTCAGGCAAGGCTTTAGCATCGGGCTTAGCAACAAGAGCATCACAATCTTCCTTGCTCCTTATATTCTTCTCTCTTACCTGGCTATCTTCAAGTTCCACTACCTTCGCCTTAGTCAGGGCTTCTCGTGTCTGAGAAAGAAGCTTCAATTGAGTTTCGGCGCCGTAATCAAGAAGCTCCTTTGCCTTCCCTACAGACGCGGCTCTTACTCTTATCCGCTTCTCGCTGACCTCTACCTCGGCTTCCCCTATTCCTAGAGCGCCGCTTATCTTGGTCCAAATGCCTTTAGCAGCTATTTCCGCTGCTTTTCTTCCTAATTCTTCCATCTCCCTATTCTGTCATTAGCTTGGCTAGCAATGCCTTTTGCAGGTGAAGCCGGTTTTCTGCCTGGTTGAAAACCACCGACCTCGGGTCGTCTAATAACCCAGCGGAAATCTCCTCGCCATGATGAGCTGGCAGAGGATGCATAAACAGAGCATCTTCCCTGGCTGAAGATAGCAACTTATCATCCACCTGGTAGCCAGAAAAGGCCAGACGCCTCTTTTCTGCCTCGGCCTCCTGCCCCATACTGGTCCACACATCGGTATAGACCACGTCGGCATTCCTGACTGCCTCATGAGCTTCACTGCCTATCTGAATTTGGCTGCCGCTGTGAGCAGCGAAGCCCCGGGCTTGACTCAATAC
This sequence comes from uncultured Dehalococcoidales bacterium, assembly GCA_964545665.1. Taxonomy (GTDB): domain Bacteria; phylum Chloroflexota; class Dehalococcoidia; order GIF9; family AB-539-J10; genus CAZJGF01. The sequence continues at coordinate 3,452 of CAZJGF010000032.1, read as the reverse complement.
CACTTCGTTGATTTGGTAACCCGGGGGCGAAGCAAACCGGAAATTCATGCCCACAAGCGAACTGGCCAGGAGTAAGCTATTGGCCACGTTATTGCCGTCGCCAATAAATGCCAGGGTCAAGCCAGCCAGCTTTCCCTTCATCTCATATATGGTCAGCAGGTCAGCTAGCGCCTGGCAGGGATGTTCCCAATCTGAAAGGGCATTTACTACAGGCACAGATGAATGCTTAGCCAGGGCGAGCAAGGTCTGGTGAGAGAAAACCCGGGCACAAATGCCATCAACATAGCGGCTAAGCACACCGGCCACATCGGCCACTGGCTCTCGCTGCCCCAGGCCTATTTCTTGTGGAGACAGATAGATGGCATACCCGCCTAGCTGATGCATCGCCATATCAAAGCTAACCCTGGTTCGCAGTGAGGGTTTCTCAAACAGCAGAGCCAGAGTCTTTCCGGTAAGCAGACACGGCGTGTCCCCCCGCTTCATCACCAACGCTTGCTCCATGAGGCTGCCGATTTCCTCAGGACCAAGGTCGGA
>CAZJGF010000032.1:0-2818 GCA_964545665.1 uncultured Dehalococcoidales bacterium | reverse complement strand
GCAATGAGGAGACATGCTATAATGGCGTCAGTGCGGTGGTGTCTCAACAGGCCCAACATAACAAAGAGAGACCGTTAATGCTGCTGTTTGACGGCAACGCGGTGGTGCACCGTGCCTTTCATGCCTTGCCTCTGTTGACCGTATCCAAGACCGGGGAGATGGTAAACGCCGTTTATGGCTTTGCCAGTACCCTGCTCAAGGTGCTTAATGAGCTCAAACCTACATATTGGGCGGTCGCTTTCGACCGTCCCACTCCAACTTTCAGGCACGAGATGTTCGAGGAGTACAAGGCACAGCGCCCGGCCACGCCAGACGAACTAAGAGACCAGATAGGGCGTGTCCATCAGCTAGTGAATGCCTTTCATATCCCCGCCTTCGAGATGGATGGCTTTGAGGCTGATGACATCCTGGGCACATTGAGCCTGCAGGCCAGTAAGCAGGGCCTGGAAACTATCATTATTACTGGTGACAACGACATGCTTCAGGTAGTCTTGCCCAGGGTAAAAGCCTTGGCCCCGAGGCGAAGCTTTAGCGATACCGTGCTCTATGATGAACAGGCAGTCAAACAGAAGTATGGCATAAGGCCAGAACAAATCACCGACCTCAAGGCATTGAGCGGCGATGCTTCGGATAACATCCCTGGTATACCCGGCATTGGAGAGAAGACAGCCACCAGGCTAATCCAGCAATACAGCAGCCTCGAAGGCATCTATGACCACATCGAAGAGGTAACGCCAGATAAGCTGCAAGCAGCGCTCCGCCAATATCAATCTCAGGCTTTCCAGAGTAAGCAGCTAGTCACCATAGTCAAGGATGTTCCTGTTACCCTGGATCCGGAAGCCTGCCAGGTAAGCAATTATGACCGCGATGAAGTAGTAAAGCTGTTCCAGGAGCTTGAGTTCATCAAGCTGCTTCCCAGGTTGCCACGAGAAAGGGGAACGAGCCCTGCTCCTGCAAAAGGCGTTTATCAACTAGTAAGCAATGAGGCAGCCCTGGACGGGCTTATCGGTCAACTGGGGGCGGTCAGTGAAATAGTCATCGGCGTTGAAACCGCCGGTAAAGGAGCCATGACAGCAGGGTTGCCGGGCATTGCGCTGTCGCCGGCGAGAGGAAGGGCAGCTTATATCCCGTTGAGAATGCCTGGTCCAGTTCGCCCTGAGCAACATGAGATGCTTCCCCTTCCCTTCGTCCAGGATCAGAGTGACCAGGAGCGAAGGGCTGGCGATGACACCCCTGAGCCGCTGCCGCTAGCTCAAGTTATGGCTAAACTAAAGCCAATCCTGGAGAGCCCGAACATAAGCAAAATTGCCCACAACGGTAAACAGTGTATGTCTGCGTTGGCTGATTATGAAGTGAAACTGGAGAATCTGAACTTCGACACCGTGATTGCCGCTCATCTGCTGGGTGAAAAGAACTTGACCCTTAAAGCACTTGCTTTCAATAGGCTGGGCATGGAGATAGCTTCTATTGATGATTTGGTTAACACAGGGAAAAAGCAAGGTCCGGCAGCAGCGTTAACAGTACAGCAAATTGCTGATTATGCTTGTGGTAATGTTGATGTTACCTGGAGTCTGAGAGATAGCTTGAAGGAGGAGCTAGGCCTTCAAGCGTTGTGCCAACTGTTCGCCACAGTGGAAATGCCTCTAGTTCCCGTCTTGGTAGCTATGGAGAGAAATGGAATTGCTCTGGATACTCGATTGCTGAGCAAAATGTCCGTTGCGCTGGGCCAGCAAAGGCAGAAGCTGGAAACGGATATATATAATAATGTAAAGCACCAATTCAATATCAATTCCCACCAGCAATTAGCCAGAGTGTTGTTCGAGGAGCTAAAGCTGCCGGTCACCCACAAGACCAAAAGCGGCTACTCAACGGATGCCTCGGTGCTTGAAGGACTTAGAGAACGCCACCCTGTTGTTGACCTGGTGCTGCAATATCGGCAGCTCAGTAAGCTCAAGTCAACCTACGTTGACGCTTTACCGGCGCTAATTAACCCTGAAACAGGAAGGGTACATACTACCTTTAACCAGACGGGCACGGCTACCGGACGGCTCTCCTCCAGCGAGCCAAATCTGCAAAATATCCCGATAAGGAGTGAACTTGGAAACAAAATAAGACAGGCTATCGTAGCTCCAGCCGGGTCATTTCTGTTGAGCGCCGATTACTCTCAGATTGATCTCAGAGTCCTGGCCCATCTCTCCCATGACGCTGACCTTATCGCTGCCTTTGCTCATGATGAAGATATTCATGCCAGGACTGCTAGCAGAATCTTCGGCATTCCCAGGGATGGTATTACTCCGGAGATGCGGCGAACGGCCAAGACGGTAAACTTTGGTGTCATTTACGGCATGAGCGACTATGGCCTGGAGCAAGCTACCGAGCTCAGCCGGGAGGAAGCAGCTCAATTTATCGCCTTATATTTCGAGCAGTATCCCAAGGTAAAGGAGTATATCGAAGCCACCAAGGAGCAGGCCAGGAAGCTAGGCTATGTGCAAACAGTGATGGGAAGGCGGAGGTTCATACCTGAAATCAATTCTTCCAGTTGGCAGGTGAGGGAAGCCGCCGAAAGGATGGCCATAAACGCCCCGGTGCAGGGCAGCTCTGCCGATATCATCAAGGTGGCCATGATTAATGTGTACCGGGAGATGGGAGAACGGAACCTGAAAAGCAAAATGCTGCTGCAAATACACGATGAGTTGCTGTTTGAAGTACCTGAGAGAGAAGTGGAGGAAATGAAGTCCCTGGTGGCCAAGCTAATGCCCGAAGCCATAGAACTCTGTGTCCCGCTAAATATAGATATCAAAATGGGCAAAAACTGGGG
>CAZJGF010000031.1:0-14876 GCA_964545665.1 uncultured Dehalococcoidales bacterium | reverse complement strand
CCTTTATATGATCACCGCCGCAAAGTTTATCAACCAGCGACTTAAGGAATCCAATAAGGAGCACGTTCAAATCATCCATGCCTGTGAGGAGAGGAACCCTGAGCTGGCCCAAGGCCTTATCGAGGAGCACCTGGGGAAATCGGCTGTGCTACTGGTGGAGTATGTACGCAGCGAAACATACGGACGTCAGCAACAATGATTTTCATCTCATATTCACTCGAGAAGGCAAGTTTGAACGGCTTCATAGCGAAATGTACAACTCGCAGCTCAAGCGGGTTGTTTAGATTCGATATGGCGGGCAACCAGCGGGAAACGGCACCTGGTCTTTTTTTGCCACTTTTCGTCAGTAATCCTCCCCGTCCCGTGTGGCGGTGCCGCCGTAATCGGGGTCCTGGTTGCCGAACGATACTCTAGGCTTAAAAGAGGAAAGCAAGAAACTTTTGAGATAATGGCTGGGTGGAAGATCTATAGAGGAGATCAAAGAAGTAGGAACTGAAGAATGGTTATTAACAACAAAATAGGGCAAATAGACCGAGTAGTAATTACGACCCTGTTGGAAGATTACGCCGGCTATAGCACCAGCTTCTGGGGCCAACACGGTGTATCCTTCCTGATAGATGTCACATTGGGAAACACCACCAAGAGAATTTTGTTCGACACCGGACAATCTTCGGAACCGATTATCCACAACATGAAGATATTGGGAATTGATCCTGTCACAATAGACATGATAGCTATTTCTCACTGCCATTTCGATCATACAGGTGGCCTGGTAGGAATGCTGAAGGAGATAAAAAAACAGGATGTGCCAGTGCTGGCCCATCCTGGCTTGTTCAGACCACACTTCATCATAGGCATGCCTGATCCAAAATATTGGCTCATGAGCGAACGTGGGATGATCGAGGAGAACACCGAGGAGAATCTAAGAAAAAATGGTGGGTATTTGACCTTGGTAGCCAAGCCGTTTGAACTAATGCCAGGAGTGCTCTGGACCGGAGAGGTGGAGAGGGTGACCGATTTCGAAAAGACGGTCACCCTTGCCACCCGTACCATCAGAGAAGGAGAGGTCGTGGAGGATCAAATCTTGGATGACGTCTCACTGGCCATAAATGTCAAAGGTGAAGGACTGTTCGTGATATCCGGCTGTTCTCACGCCGGGATAGTGAACATAGCCAAGCAGTCTATGAAAATAAGCCAGGTGGAAAAGGTTAGAGCTGTAATAGGTGGCTTTCATCTGACAGATGCCAGCGAGGACAGGATCGGAAAGACAGCAAAAGCTTTGAAGGATTTAGGAGTGGAGAAAGTATACACAGGGCACTGCACTGGATTCAAAGCAGAAATGGCAATCTATGATGAGTTCAAAGAGAGCTTTGAAAAACTTCACTGTGGAAAAGTAATAGACTCTGTTGGAGTAGTCTGAGCATGTCAAAGGTCACAGGACATAATGCACGATGAAGGAGGTGCTGCCTATTAAACAAAGGGCGCTCAGGAAAAAGTGAGGAGGAAACTTGAGACAGGAGTTTTAGATGAGAAATGAAATGTTGATGTTCGTGCTTTTACCTTACTTTTACTCTGCGAACGAGATTAATCATTCACCAAGGGAAAACGTTAAGTTATTAGATGAGAATGTAGAAAGGTAGAAAGGGGGATTATTATGGCAGCTAACAAAAATGAGATCACAATGTGTGCTGTAGGAGATATAGTTGTGGATCGGGAAGAGCCGGAGTCCATGTATGCTTTCGCAGCCCCTATTTTGCGTCAAGCTGACATCACGTTTGGTCAACTCGAATCAACTATCACTGATAAACCGGGTTTCTTGATGTGTGGCGGGTGGGGTCCTCGACGGTGTGCCCCTGAGAATATCAAAGCGCTTACGTCGGCAGGGTTTAATGTGATTTCGTTTGCCAGCAATAATTGCATGGACTGGGGTCCTGAGTGTTTCTTGGATACTATCGACCGCTTGAGACAAAACGGGGTTGATGTTATAGGAGCTGGGAAAGACATTGCCGCGGCTAGGAAACCAGCTATTTTGAATGTAAAGGGGAATCGGGTTGGTTTCTTGGGTTATAACTCGATTGTGATTAAGGGATACGAGGCGGGCCCCAAAAAGCCTGGTTGTGCTCCAGTAAGGGCATGGACTCACTACGACCAAGTTGACGCTGAACAGCCGGGGACACCCCCCGTGATTATCTCGAGACCGTATGTCGAGGATTTAGAGGCAATGGTGCAAGATATCAAAAAGCTGAAATCACAGGTTGACGTGGTGGCTGTTTCATTTCACTGGGGAATTCACTTCGCCCCAAAAACAATAGCCATGTACCAGCCAGAACTGGCTCACGCTGCAATTGATGCCGGCGCTGATATAATCCTTGGCCACCATCCCCATATTTTGAAGGGAGTCGAGGTTTACAAAGGTAAAGTGATCTTATATAGCATGAATATGTTTGGCTTTGATGTCGTGGATTTTCCTGACGTTGAACGTCTTGCAGCATCACAAAAGCTTTACAATTATGAACCTGATCCAGAGTATCCCTTGTATCCTTTCCATCCAGAGGCAAAGATGACAATTTTAGTTAAGTGCCTTATCTCGGGTAAGCAGATACAAAAGGTTTCCTTCTTGCCGGCTTTGATTAACAAACAGAACCAGCCGGAGATCGTCACTAAAGAGCGTAAAGATTTCGGTAAGATAGTTGGATACATAGAGGAGATCACAAAGGATCAAGCACTTAATGCAAAGTTTATTGTAGAGGGTGATGAGGTGGTTATTGCAGCACAATAAGAGCGAATTAGGCATATGATGGAGGGATAAGATGAAAATTACGAAAATAGAAGCTATACCGCTTAGTATACCGAAACGTAAGTGGGTGAAAACGTCTCGTGGTTTGTGGGGGAATACCATCACGGTTGTCCGGATAACAACTGACGAAGGAATAGTAGGCATAGGGGATGGCGGACATGCAATGCCAATCCATTACCATGAGAGTCAGGGTACCATAATGGACCTCGTTCACAACTGGTTTGGCCCTATGCTTCTTGGAGAAAATCCATTCAATATAGAGAAGATAATTCACAAAATGGATCGTCTTGTAGGACGGAATTGGATTGCTAAAACCGGGATAGACTATGCCCTTTACGATATAAAAGGCAAGGCCTTGGGTGTTCCCGTCTACGAATTACTTGGAGGCCGAACTAGAGAGAAAGCGGAACTGGGCTGGATGATGTTTGCTCTACAAGATCTCAATGATACCGAAGAGGTCGAAGCGTATCTTAGAGAAGCGACTGATGCAGTAGCGGCAGGATATCACGCCATCAAGATAAAAGTTGGCCTTAGTAAACCTGAGGATGATGTAGAGCGTGTCAGGTTAATTCGAGAGGCTGTTGGGCCGAAGGTGCCTATGCATGTAGATGCAAATCAGGCTTGGACACCGAATGTAGCTATAAAGACTATTCAAAAACTAGAGAAGTATGATCTTTACGGAGCGGAGTCTCCGGTACCAGATTGGGACATATCGGGATTGGCAAAGGTTCATCGGGCGGTTGATGTTCCTATCATTGCTGATGAGGTGGCTCGATCGACAGAAGGTGCAATAAACGTCATCAGGGCAGACGCAGCTGATATGTTCGTGCTGCACCTCTCCAAGGCTGGTGGGCTGTTCAAGTCTCAAGAGTATGTTGCCATAGCTGAAGCAGCGAACATGCCTGTTATATTGGGACTTATGTTAACAGGCGGGATTGAGCATGCAGCTAATGCACATCTTGCTATGGCCATGGACTGGTTAGACAGGATTCCACATGGCTGTTTAGGGCCCATGCTGATTTTCGGTGGATTTGATACGCACAAAATTGAAGATGAACATCTCGATTGTGTAGAAGGATATGCCAGGGTTGAGAATGGCTTTCTATATCCACCTGAGGGGCCAGGACTCGGGGTAGAGTTAGACGAAGAAAAAGTGAACGAATGGTTAACCCCAGGTAAGCAGATACTAGTGTGTGAGAAGAAGTGAATACGCGGCACAGAAGTATACAAGTTTAAACGGGTTCACAAGACTATGGTTGCCTTCGTCTAAACGAGGGCGGTTGAGAAAGGAGGTGCAATTATGGCTGAAAGTTGAATGGTGTCTCGCAAAATGTATATTAAATTAATGAAAGGAGGTACGAACCATGATTAAAAGATGGCAAGTTGTGTTGATTTTGTGTGTAGCGGTTACTTTTTTGGTTTCGTTGGTCGGTGTGGGCTGTGCACCGGTTACCCCACCGTCAGAAGAAGTTGCGCCTCCACCGACGTTTGAACCGGTTACCCTTAAGCTTGCTAGTTATGTAGCAGCCGGTGAGCACCCGATATCGAAAACTGTGAATAGATATGCTGCTTTGATAAGCGAGCGAACAGGTGGCCGCATCACGATCGAGCTTTACGAGGGCGAGTCACTATGTAAAGCTAAGGAGTCGTTCGAGCTTGTTTCTTCAGGGGAGATCGACATGTCAATGGTGTGGGTGGCCTACGGTGCAGGCCTGTTACCCTTCGCCGCTGACTGCTGCATGCTGCCCTTCGCCTGGGAATATCCTGACGACCACTTAGAGGCGCTCCACGAGCAGGGCCTTTATGAGCTACTGGCGGAAGAGTATCGTGCTTTCAACTTGGAGCCACTTTGGAATATCACAAGCTACGGCCAGGAGTGGTTTTTCAGCAAGCCCGTTAAGACTTTGGAGGATATGAGGGGTCTGAAGTGTCGGAGTACTGGCGGCTCTATGGACAGGATAATACCGATGCTAGGCATGGTGCCCGTGGCACTGGTCACCCCGGAGATATACATGGCTGCCCAAAGAGGGTTAATTGATGCCATCAGCCACTCTTGGGGGTCATACTTTGCGTATAAAGAGTATGAGGTGGCGCCTTACGCGGTAGTTGCCGACACCTGGAGCCAGACGAGCTTCTCTATCATGAACCTAGACCTGTGGAATAGCCTGCCCTCGGACCTACAGCAGATCATCACGGCGGTAAACAGAGAGATCGAGTGGTGGTGCCTTGACCTCGACAAGGACACGTCCTGGGAGACAATCAAAGAATTTCAGGACAAGGGCCTCTTGGACTTATACGTCCTACCTGATGACGAAAAGGCCCGCTGGGTGGCTACTGTGGCCCCATTTTGGGATGACTTCATGAAGAACTGGGGCGATAAGGGCAAGGAGGTCGTAAAGATAGTCAACTATTTCTATGAGAGGTACGGCTACTCGCCGATACCCATACCCAGCTCATAGGTGACAGTATCGTGAGTCGCTGGATGAGGCTTGAAGAGGGGGAGATGTTGGTTCCAACCTCATCGTGGATCTTCCCCCCCAGCAAGCCCTGGAGTATTCTCTCTAGATTCCGATAAAGGCTTTGGTCATTTTTGGTCAGCTTAATGCGAGACGGAGGCCAAGTATTGAAGAAGGCGATGGCTTATCTCGAGGGCACAATTAGATCTGTAAGTAGTATGCTAGGCATGCTAATGGGCTCATTGGTATTCCTAATGGCGACAATTACTAGTTATGAAGTGGTTATGAGATATGCCTTTGATCACCCCTCCGTTTGGGTACTGGAATATAGCAAGTTCATGTTGTTATTGGTTGTCTTCCTAGGGGCAGCCTATACCCAATTCCAAAGGGGGCATGTCAGGGTCGATATACTTTATAACTTTCTAGGACAAAAAGCTGGAGCTGCCCTTAACCTTGCTACCTCCCTCCTCGCTCTGGTTTTCTGTGTCTTTCTTACTTGGGCAACTTGGCATGAAGCCTTGCTCATGTTCAAGGGGGACTTCAGGAGCGATACCATCTTAAAAACGCCACTGGGGCCAATCCAGACCGCACTTGCCATAGGGGTGAGCCTTCTTTGCCTAGTAATCATAATTCACATAATCCAATACATTGTAGCCTTATCCACGCGGGTCGCAGAAGCGAAGCCCAGCCAAAAGGGTTTGGAAGGACTCTAAGCGATGGAATGGTATGTGCTAAGCATACTTCTTGTTAGCACCCTATTGGCGGTATTGATAATTGGGGTGCCTCTATATGCCGGCATAGGGCTCGTCAGTTTTTCGGTAATCCTCTATTTCGAAGGTTTGTCGGGAGCGATCAACACGCTGAGCGTGTTCACTTTCAGCAAGATATTCAACTATCTCTTTGTTACCGTGCCGCTATTTGTATTTATGGCCGAGGTTATTATGTTCAGCGGGATCGGCGCCGACCTATATGAGATGATGCACAAGTGGCTCTGCAGTGTTCGTGGTGGATTGGCTATGGCTAGCACGAGCGCTTGTGCCGTTTTCGGTGCCATGTGTGGCTCAACTTCGCCCACGGTTGCTGCCATTGGACTCGTTGCTATCCCAGAGATGCTGAAGCGAGGCTACGACAAGAGACTCGCCACAGGTTGTGTCGCCACGGCTGGAGGATTGGCCACTCTCATCCCTCCCAGCATAATTATGATCCTATATGCCTTTGTTGCCGAGCAATCAGTAGGTCAGATGTTTATAGCCGGGATAATACCTGGGATAATTCTAACCGCGATGCTGATGGGTTCCATCTGGATACGTGTGAAGTTGAATCCAGCCTTGGCTGCCGTGATGCCAGCGGCACCCTGGAAAGAGCGGCTGTTCATATTAAGAAGAGTCTGGCCTATACTAATACTCATTTTCTTATGCTTGGCTTCAATTTACCTCGGGTTTGCTACCCCCACGGAGGCAGCCGGGCTTGGCGCCTTTGGCGCTGTCTGCCTAGGTGTGATCATGAGGAGGTTCACTATCGCCAACGCACGTGTGGCCTTGCTGAGGACGGTGCAGGTCACGAGTTTCATTTTTATGGTGATCCTTAGCGCCTTACTTTTTGGCTATGTGGCGAGCTACCTTGGAGTCACCGCGGGACTGACCGAGTGGATGATAAACCTGCCAGTATCTCCATACGCAGTATTGGCGCTCTTGCAGCTTATGTATTTGTTGTTGGGCACTATGCTGGAGCAGGGGTCTATCGTATTGATTACGACGCCAGTAGTAATGCCCATCGTTAGAGCCTTTGGGTTTGACCCTATTTGGTACGGAATTTTGCTTGTGGTCAATATGGAGATGGCGGGGCTTACACCGCCAGTCGGATTCAACCTTTATGTTGTGAAGAGCATTGTCCCAGAAGACGTGACGCTGGCAGACATTATTCGAGGTGCAATACCCTTCGTTGTTGTGGAGCTTGTTTTCTTGATCATTTTGGTAATCTTTCCTCAGTTAGCTTTGTGGTTGCCTCATAAAGTGATGAAGCCTCGTTTGTTATAACGTGCGGGAGGACTTTCTGTGCCGAATTAAGCCGTGGCCGGGGCTTTTATGCAGGGAGCTCATTTGTACCAATTTGCCTTGAGAGTTGTGGCTTGGCGAGAAACAAGATTGAAGTGTCAAAGGAGGTTCTAAATGACATTAGCCGAGAAAGTTTTGGCCGCTCATAGCGACAGGAGGAAGGTCAGTCCTGGTGAATTCATAAGTGTCAGAGTTGATTCAGTTTTCGCTCACGATGTTACGGGCCCCCTAGCTATAAAGGAATTTCAACGGCTTGGCTTAGATAAGGTATTTGATGCTAAGAAAGTGGTCATGGTGCCTGACCACTTTTGTCCTAATAAGGATATACAGTCTGCTGAGCAGGCGAAGTTGCTACGTAAGTTTGCTGAGGAACAAGGGCTGGTCTATTTCGAAGTGGGTCGGATGGGAATAGGACATGTGCTCTTACCTGAGCAAGGTCTTGCCTTGCCTGGGCAAGTTATCGTTGGAGCTGATTCACATACCTGTACTTATGGAGCTTTAGGAGCTTTTGCTACGGGCATGGGCTCAACTGATATTGCCGTAGCTATGGCTACAGGTGAAATATGGATGAAGGTACCGCCAACTATTAAGTTCATCTATCACGGCAAGTTGCCTAAATGGGTTGGTGGAAAGGACCTTATCCTTTATACCATTGGAGACATTGGTGTTGATGGAGCACTTTACTCGGTTATGGAATTTGATGGCGAGGTGATTGCTGAGTTAAGTATGGATGGACGTTTTACGATGGCAAATATGGCTGTTGAAGCTGGTGCCAAAGCAGGAATCTTCAGTGTGGATGATAAGACCAAGGAATACGTGACAACTCATGGCAACGAGTCTTACTCAGCATACCAGCCAGACGGAGATGCTGAATATTCGAAGATCGTGGAATACGATGTGTCGAAAATTGAGCCGCAGGTGGCCTTTCCCTATCTTCCCTCTAACGTTAAGTCTGTAAGCCAGGTAGGTGAGGTAAAATTGGACCAGGTAGTGATTGGTGGCTGCACCAACGGTCGTCTTGATGATTTAAGGGTAGCAGCTGAAGTATTAAAGGGGAGGCGAATTCATCCCGAGGTAAGATGCATCATCATCCCAGGCTCGCAGCAAGTTTACCTTGAGGCACTAAGAGAGGGCCTAATAGAGACATTCGTAGAGGCTGGAGCTGCAGTAAGCACTCCCACCTGCGGTCCTTGCTGTGGCGGGCACATGGGGGTTTTAGCTGCAGGTGAGCGCTGCTTATCTACCACCAACCGGAATTTTGTCGGAAGAATGGGAAGCCCTGAGTCAGAAGTTTACCTAGCGAGTCCAGCAGTGGCGGCGGCTAGCGCCATACTGGACCGAATCGCAAGTCCTAAGGAGGTTATAACATGAGGCTAAAAGGCAAAGCACATAAATACGGTGCCAATGTTAATACTGATGTTATTATGCCTGCTCGCTATTTGAATGTCTCCGACCTTGATGGGCTGGCCAAACATTGCATGGAGGACATAGATAGCGAGTTTGTCAGCCGAGCGCACACTGGAGATTTCATTGTAGCTACCACCAATTTTGGCTGTGGCTCCTCACGGGAGCAGGCTCCGCTTGTCATCAAGCACTCTGGCACCTCCTGTGTTATCGCCTCTAGCTTCGCCCGTATCTTCTTCCGCAATGCCATAAATATTGGCCTGCCTGTTTTGGAGTGTGCTGAGGCTGCTGAAGTCACGGAAATGGGGGATGAGCTTGAGGTGGAATTGACCACCGGGGAGATAGTCAATTTGACCAAGAGCAGGAAGTTCTATGCTAGGCCATACCCAGAGTTTATGCTGGAGATAACAAAGAAGGGAGGTCTCATCGAATATACCAAGGAACGCATCAGAGCAAAGAAACGTTGAAACTGGGTAAGAGCCCCTTTTGATGTTGGCAGGTAGAAGTTGTTGAAGTGTGAAAGGGCGGAAGATATAACGCTTGGGAAAGACAAATCTCAATATTGAAGGTTAATGTGAGATTCTTAGAAGGAGTAAAAATTGTCGATTTGACTTCGGCCATTGCTGGGGCGCTTGGCACTATGGTATTAGGTGATATGGGTGCTGACGTGATAAAGATTGAGCCGCCTAGAGGGGAGCATTACCGCCACGCCTTCGACGGTGCCATACTACTAGCTACGAATCGCAATAAGCGAGGCATAGCGTTGGATTTAAGAACGAAGGAGGGTCAGGAAATAGCCCTGAAATTGGCCAGCAAAGCCGATGTTCTTATAGAGAATTTTGTGCCTGGCACTGCGGATAGACTCGGTCTGGGCTATGATAAGGTAAGTCAGGTGAATCCCAGAATAATATATTGTTCGGTTTCTGGGTTCGGGCAAAGCGGACCCTATAGCCAGCGCCCAGCTTATGATCCCGTAGCCCAGGCGATGTCAGGCATTATGATAGCCACGGGAGAACCCGATGGTAAACCATGTAGACAGGTTACCTCTCTTATTGATATGACTGCCAGCCTATACGCTGTTATTGGCATCTTAGGAAGCCTATTGGACCGGAAGAAGACAGGTAAGGGGCAGAGGATAGATGTCTCCTTGCTAGATACTGCTGTTCTCGCGATGAACTACTATGTTACGCACCATTCGTTTACTGGTAAGCTTCCTTCGCGTTTAGGATCAGGTGCTGCAGCATGGGTACCCTACCAGGCTTTTGATACCAAGGACGGCTCCATCTGGATTGGGGTCTCTACAGACAAATTCTGGGCGGCTTTCTGCCAGGCGCTTGATTTGGACGAACTTGGCAGCGACCCTCGCTATTCTAAGGATGGGGGGAGGCGTGAACACCGTGATGAATTGCTAGCCGAGGTGAGCAAGATTTGTAAACAGTACAGCAGCGCTGAGTTAGAATCCAGGCTAGTGGCAGGGGGTGTTCCATGTGGGCGGCTGCTGAATGTGGGCGAAGTCAGCCAGGACCCCCAAGTGCAACTACGGCAGCTAATTGAGGAGTGGGATTACCCAGGTATAGGGCAGGTAAAGACAGTTCGGACTCCGATGATGATTTCAGGAGAGCTACCTCAGACGAGGATGCAAACCCCCCAACTTGGTGAGCACACCAGTCAGGTTTTGGCAGAGCTGGGATATAGTGAGGAGGAAATCCAGCAGTTCATAGAGAAGGGCATTGCGGTACAGTATAAGCCTCAAGATTAGAAGAGGAAAAGGAGAATGCTGATGAGTCTGCCTAAGCAAGTAACCGTTGTTGAAGTTGGCCCCAGAGATGGGTTTCAGAACGAGGCTGGCTTTATTCCCACACAACAAAAAATCAAGATTATTGACCGGTTATCGGAGACTGGTCTGCGGAGAATTGAAGCAACTTCGTTTGTCCATCCTAAGGCTATTCCCCAGCTGGCTGATGCTGCTGAGGTCATGGCTGGTATTAGGAAGAAAGACGGGGTTAGATACATGGCCCTGATTCCAAATGTGAAGGGCGTGGAGAGGGCGTTGCAGGCCGGAGTCAAGGAAATCAACCTGGTTGTCTCGGCTAGTGAAGGCCATAACAAGAATAACCTAAATATGTCCGTTGCCGAGTCCTTGGAGGCGCTCAAACAGGTAGCTCGGATAGCGCTGGGCAACGGTATGAGGATCAGAGGAAGCATCGCCACCACTTTTGGTTGTCCTTTTGAGGGATGGGTGCCACCAGAAAAAGTGGACGCGATAGCCCAAGAGTATCTCGCTATGGGAGTGCACGAGGTCTGCTTGGCGGATACCGTGGGCATGGCTGATCCCTCGCAGGTAAGTGAGATGGTCAGCAGGTTCAGGGATAAGCTGAAAGATGTCGAGTTTTCTCTCCATTTTCATAATACCAGAGGAGCTGGCATGGCTAATGTATTGGCAGCCATGCTTGAAGGAGCCAACATATTCGATGCCTCTATATGTGGCTTGGGAGGTTGTCCTTATGCACCCGGGGCTACTGGGAATATTCCCACTGCGGATATGGCGCACATGCTAGAAAGCATGGGGATTGATATTGGGATTGACCTCTCCAAGTTGATTGAGTGCGCCAGGATGGTTCGGGACTTGCTGGGTAGGGAGCTACCTGGGCAGGTAATGAAGGCGGGACCTGTCCCCTGGGCTACCGGAAAACAAGCAGGTCGCTAACGAACTACAAAAGCCAGCTTCAGTTATCAGCGGAGGAGGTGGGATTCGAACCCACGTTCGCTAGAAGCGAAAACGGTTTTCAAGACCGTCACCATAAGCCGCTCGGTCACCCCTCCAGTATCACAGTATAAGAATTGAGCTACTGCCAGTCAAACTCCTTGGAGAGAAGGGAAATTGGTTCAGTTATAGCAGGCGGCGTGGCTAGCATCGCCGGCCTGGAGCCTTTTCCTTCAGCTATGAACCATGTTTTTGTAAGTGCTGCAATGCTACCAGGAACAGGTAAATAATGAAATCGCTCAAGAAAGGAAGTGTAAATGTTTGAAATTTCTCTTGACCAAATAAGGCAGGCTCGAGAAAGGATTAAGGACAAAGTCAATAGAACCCCTTGTATCTATTCTTTGCCCCTGAGTCGAATGACAGGGAAAGAGGTATTCTTGAAATTGGAAAACCTACAGGTTACGCAAGCCTTTAAGGCTCGTGGCAATGCCAATAAAATTGCCCTGTTGAACAAAGAGCAGAAAGAAAGAGGGGTTATCACTGCCTCTTCAGGAAACCATGGGCAGGGCCTTTCTCTAGCTGCCCTGCGTAACGGGGTGAAGGCAATAGTAGTTTTACCCGAGGCTGCTCCACTAAACAAAAGGGAAAAGATTAAAGAAAACAGAGCTGAGGTCATCATAGAAGGCAAGACCTATGATGATGCTGCCCTTTACGCCCATTCTCTGGCTGAGGATAAGGGATACACCTACATACCCAGCTTCGACGATGCCGACATAATAGCCGGGAATGGAAGTATAGGCCTGGAAATTCTGGAGGATGTCCCTCAAGCGCAAATAATAGTCTTTCCTATCGGAGGAGGTGGAGGTATTTCAGGAGTCTGCTTGGCCGCCAAGCAAATTAAGACAGGTATCCAGATTATTGGTGTCGAGGCGGCAGGAGCTGCCGCCATGCTGGAATCCGTCAAAGCCGATAAGCTGGTGGAACTGCCATCAATAAACACTTTTGCCGATGGAATCGCTGTCAGAAAGCCAGGGGAACTCAATTTCAAAATTGTAAAGCACTGTGTGGATAATATCGTTACTGTCTCGGACGAGGAGATGAAGTCGGCTATTGTCACGCTGGCTAGAGGAGCCAAAATCATAGCTGAAGGGGCCGGCGCAGCTTCAGTGGCTAGCTTGCTGTTTGAGAAGTTTCCTATCAAAGACGGCAGCAACGTTGTATGTGTTATCAGTGGCGGCAACATCGACATGGACTTATTCAGGGAGATACTGCAAGCTGCCAATACTCATGGATAGGCTTTCGGCTCCTATTTTTCTTGTTTGCTGCCGCTTTTTATCGCTGCCTGCCCGTATTTTCTCCGAATTTGGTCTATGGCCCTGTTTAAATTCTCCGTCCTCTTTGCTTCGGAATCGAACATATCAAGCTGTTTTTCCCTGCCAGCCAGATTTGACACTTTGACGCCTATCAGGCGGACCAGTCTCCCATCCTGGGCCAGGACTCTGTTCAGCAACTGTGAAGCCGTGGCAAAGATAGCCTGGTCGCTGTTGCTGGCCACTTTCAAGGCAGTTTGACGGGTGATTGTCTTGAAGTCAGCGTATCGCAACTTCAGAGTCACACAGCTTGCCTGCTTATGTCGACAGCGCAACTCAGCGCCAACTTCCTGGCACATGTGACGAAGGTTAGCTTCAAGAAAATGGCGGTCCAGCGTATCCTGGGCAAAAGTGACTTCCTGGCTAATGGACTTGGATTCCCCAGGTGCTTCTACCTGCCGCTCATCTATCCCTTTGGCGTAGCGATGAACTGCTATCCCGAACTTTCCGAAATGTTCTTTGACTACCTCCGAAGGAAGCGAGGCCAGTTCACCTGCGGTGTTTATGCCCATATGCTTTAATGCCTGCTCTGTTTTCTTGCCCACCCCAGGCAGTTTGGCCACAGGAAGGGGATTAAGGAAATCCTGTTCCTTCCCGGGGGCTATTTCCAGTAGTCCGTCTGGCTTACATGAATCGGAGGCGATCTTGGCTATTACCTTGCAGGTAGCGATGCCTACTGAGGCAGTGACATTGAGCTCTTCGTATATTCGTTCCTTTATGGCAAGAGCTAGTTTTCGAGGGGAGCCATAAGGCTGCTCATATCCGGTAACGTCAAGGTATGCTTCGTCAATTCCTAAAGGCTCAATGGTGGGAGAGAAATCAGCCAGGATTTGCATAAATCTGGCTGAGGCATCTCTGTAGTGAGAGAAATTAGCCTGTATAAAAGTGGCTTGAGGACAAAGGCGGCGGGCCTGGGATAAAGGCATGCCGGCATGAATGCCGAATTCTCGCGCTTCGTAGGAAGCGGAAGATACCACACCGCGGCGCTCAGGGTCTCCGCCAACAATCACCGGCTTGCCCTTTAGCTTTGGTTCAAGCGCTTGCTCCACAGAGACGAAGAAAGCATCCAGGTCAATGTGAAAAATGCAGCGAGCCATACTTCAATTATAGATTAGCTATAGGGAGCTAACAACCGCTAGCTATTTTGCCAAAACGCTACGGAAGACCTATTTGACAACTCCTCCCCCCCCCCAGAGTTAATATGATTTTAGGAAAGGAGGCACAGAGATGATATAGGAGGGAAGAGGCTAGAGAGCTGCTGAATTAACGTCAAAAGGAGGTATAATAAGACGATGTTTAAGAGGAAGTGGTTATGGATTATTCCAGTAATTCTAGCCGTCGTGGCAGTCGTAGGTGGTTTTGTCGCCTCTGGCTCAATGCCTGGAGCTAGCCAAAGTCAAGTTGCTGCTGCTGGACCGGAGCAAGGCGATGAGAGAGGTGTGGACACGCTTGTTGAACCAAAGTACCCGCCCCCTTCACAAGCGGGACAAGCAGAATCGACTGGACAAGAGGGTGGAGAACCAAAAATAGTAAGTAGCACACAAGTTGTGCCATTGCAAAATATATGGCATAGGAGCACCTTGTGGCCAGCTTACAAGAGTGGCGATGATGCGGTCGGAAAGGGACGGTCGGAGTGTGGCTGTGCTGGTTGTTGGTTTCCGCTTGACCACAATGTGACAGTGACCTTATGGAAGGCCCAGCCAGGGGAAGAGTGGGAGGAGGCTGCAACTGGATATATGGGATCTTGTTGCCCACCGCGGTGCGACATTTACGCTTTAGGAATGGATACTCGCAGGTATTTCATAGCGGGTGTGGTAATTCTCCTAATGACGCTAGTTGTGGGATGCGGCACGGAGGTGCCCCCTAGAGAGATAGTAAGCAAGGCATGTGACGCTACTAGCAAGGTTGAATCATACCGCGTAACGGTCTCAACTATCAGTACTCTGGAGGAGCAGACCTCGGAAACCTTTTCTGAGACGGAGTTTGTCCGTCCTGATCGCTGGCACGCGAAGATAACTACAGATGGCAGTTGGCGTGAGTTTATCAACATTGAAGAAAGGCAGTATAGCCGAGATTCGGATAGAATGCAGT
>CAZJGF010000030.1:0-15100 GCA_964545665.1 uncultured Dehalococcoidales bacterium | reverse complement strand
CGAAGGCTGAGAACTGTAAGAAGGCAATCTCAGCCTATGAGCAAGCCCTGAAAGTCTATACTCTTGAACGCTTCCCAATGCAATATGCAATGACTCAGAACAATCTCGGGACTGCGTACAGTACGCTTGGAGAGGTGGAAGCGAAGGCCGAGAACTCTAAGAAGGCCATCACGGCCTATGAGGAAGCCCTGAAGGTCTATACTCTTGAACGCTTCCCAATGGATTACGCAATGACTCAGAACAATCTTGGGAATGCATACAGTACGCTTGGAGAGATGGAGGCGAAGGCTGAGAACTGTAAGAAGGCGATCACAGCCCATGAGGAAGCCCTGAAGGTAAGGACCCTTGAACAGTTCCCAATGGATTACGCAATGACTCAGAACAATCTTGGGAATGCATACAGGACGCTTGGAGAGGTGGAGGCGAAGGCTGAGAACTGTAAGAAGGCCATCACAGCCTATGAGGAAGCCCTGAAAGTGTTCACAGAGGAACAATTCCCGGAAGTTCATCCACCAATAGCACACAATCTTGGAGAACTTCTTGAATTCTGTAGAGGCGAATAAATACTGAGACTAGCCACCTCCCACCTGCAGTCTGCATCGTAGTGGGCCATCAACTCTCGACATCATGCATCCTACTGGCCGGTCTGACTTGAGCATGATGATGCAGCACATTCAGAGTATCACGTTTGAGGATTGCTTGAAGCACTACAGAGAGTCGGAGTACGGAATCAGAGTACGCTCTCTTAACCGGTCATCTCAGTGCCAAGCCTAGAAAGTACGGCCAGATTACTAAGGCAAGTAGAATCTTCCACCAAACCAGACTGGCGTAACCAATTGTAAATAGCCAGCCGATGAACCAAATAGGGGCTACAAGAACCGGTGAGCTGCGGTGGTACCAACTTCTTCCTTCGTCTGTCATGTCCTCTTCCTTTCCTAAGATGATCTATTTTTGATTTGATGACTTCCCCTGCAATATCTTAATGATAAGTCTACTGGATAGCAAGATCTAGTACAGAACCAAGAATAAGGATACGGGCGCAAAATGCTACATTTTCTCTATGACAAAGCAATAGGAGGAGGATACAAAGGCGTAATACTCATTGCTGACCGCAATACGCCCGCGTTTGATCTATACTTGAAAGAAGGGCTCATGGTCAGTTTGGACGCTCTCCCATTTTGAGCCGTAAGTAGGGCTTCAAGAAGGCTGTGAAAGTCAGTGAGAAAAGCAGTGACCTCAGAGCTGTCCTCGCATAGAGCGAGGGAAGTGTCAAATCTCCCTAGAAGATCATCTATAATCGGTCTTAGCTGGCATGTTTCTACGTTACGATCTCGCTTATCTGGACCATTGGTTCGATGTTGGTGTAGTTAGGCATGCCAGCCATAATCTTTTCGCCATGTGCTGCCCAAGCCTTCTGGAAATCCTCTATCGAATTCAATACCATTTGTCCCAGAGCCACGTAGGGTGGTGTCAGCCAGCAGACGCCCCACCAACGCCTTGGCTCGGGAGACAGTTGACTTTGAAACGCTGCTCTTGCCTCATAACAGTCGCAGGGTTTCTCAGCGCTTCAAGCACTGTCACTGCAATGGAGGCCACAATTCCCGTGGCGACACAGGTTCTTCCCACAGACTTCTCTGATAGGGATACGTGCGCTTCTACAGGCACTTCCTCAGCAACTTATAGGCTAGTTTAGCTGCCAATTTCGCATGAAACCGCTCAAAATCCAGGTTTTAGCTAGCCACGATCATACTGCTTATAGCAACTGACCTCGCTTGTTATGGCCCCAAATACCGCAACCCGACGCCAACTAGCACAGCGGAGACCACTGCCCCAAGGAAGACCAAGACGACAACAAGCAAGAATTCCCGAGAACCAACAATTTTCCTTGGTAGTGCTTCCTCTGCTTTCTTGGTGGCTTCCTCTGCGGCTGCGCGGGCTATTTCTGCTACTTCTCTAGCCTCGAGGCCAATTGCTTCAGCTGCCTCCTTAGCCTTTCTTGCCGCCTCTTCAGCTTTCACCCCTGCCGCCTCAGCAGCTTTCTTGGCCTCCTCAGCCTTTTTAGCCATCTCCTCCCCCACAGCCCTCATTGTCGCCTCGGCTGCCTCTTTAGCCCGCTTTGCTGCCTCTTCGGCGCGTGCAGCCGCCTCATTGGATGCCTTCATGGCAGCTTCAGCAGCAGCTTCGGCAGCCTTAGTTGCTTCCCCAGCAGCAGCCTCGGCAGCCTTAGTTGCCGCCTCAGCAGCCAATCTGGCTGCTTCACCTACCTCTTGTGCCCTAGCGGCTGCCGCCTCAGCAGCTTTCTTAGCCTCTTCGGCTTTAGCCGCTGCCTCCTCTCCGGCAGCCCTCATTGCCGCCTCGGCTGCCTCCCCAGCCTTTCTTGCTGCCTCTTCGGCTCTCACCCCTGCCTCTTCAGCAGCTTTCTTGGCCTCCTCGGCTTTGGCGGCGGCCTCTTCCCCAGCAGCTCTCATTGCTGCCTCAGCCGCCTCCTTGGCTGACTGTGATGCCCTTGTGGCGGCTTCAGCAGCCTCTTCAGCCGCTTTGGCTAATGCTTCCGCTCTGCTTATCAGTTGATGTAAGGCCTGCGCCGCTGACTCGGTAGCTTCGTCACCAGCTATGTCAGCTAGCCCAGCTTTCTTGCGAGTGTCATCAGCTACCTTAAAACCGGTAGCCGCTGCCTCTTTGGCATCCCTACCGGCCTCATCAACTCTCTCGGCAATTGGTCCTGATACTTTCGCCGCTGCCCCAATAGCTTCATCGCCAGCTATGTCGGCTAGCTCAGCTTTCCTCCTGACCTCTTCAGCTGCCTGGAATGCAGCTGCGGCCGCTCGTTTGGCCTTTCTCCCCGCATTCTCAGACTCCACGGCTGTTTCTGCAGTCGGGCTTTCTGTTACTTTGGCGACGGCTGCCTTGGCTACTTTCGCACTTTCCTCAGCCTGCTTGCCAGCGGCATGCGCCGCTTCGACGGCTTCGTCAACGGCGCCCGTAGCTAACCTAGCTGTCTCTTCAGCCCTTTCGGCAGCCTCTTCAGCCGCCCTGGCAGCAGCAGCAGCAGCTTGCCTCGCTGCGAGCTCTACTTCCTCGGCTTTTGTAGTGGCTGCCTCGGCAGCATATTTGGCGTCTCTGGCCGTTCCCTCGGCTTTCAGAGCCGCCTCTTCAGCCCTGGCGGCAGCTTCTTCAGCCGCCCTTGTTGCTGTCTCAGCAGCTTCTCTGGCAGCAGCACTTGCTTCCTCAGCCCTCCTTGCCGCTTCAGCAGCTGCCCTCTCCAATTCCTTCATAGCCGCCTCGGCAGCTTCCCTAGCGGCAGCACTCGCCCCCTCAGCCCTCTTAGCAGCTTCGTCAGCTGCCATTTTGAATGCCGCAACTGCTTCTCGGGCTGCTTTATCTGCCCCCTCAGCCTTTCGCACTGCCTCCTCAGCTGCCTGTCTTGCTGCCCTGGCTGTCTCCTCAGCTTTAGCTGCTGCTGAAGTAGCTGCTCGAGTAGCTGTCTCAGCAGCCTTTTCTCCAGCCTCACGGGCCTCCTCAGCCCTTTTGGCGGCTTCCTCGGATGCTCCAGTAGCTGCTCCAGCAGCCTCTCTAGCTGCTCTAGCGGCTTCCTCAGCCCTCCTAGCTGCTTCGGCAGCTAGTCGAATATTCTCTTCCATCTCGTCGAGAATCTGAGGAAGCGGTCTCCTCATTATCTTCGGTTCCTCTGGAATCTCTGGTTCAGGTCGGTTAATATTTTTGTCTACCATCTTGCCCTCCTTCCCGTTATTTTCTGGCCGACAACGTCCCTATCGAGCTGCCTTTTTCTTACTTTGACTTTCTGATTCCTTCTCTGCTGAGAGCCTCTTCTCCGCAGCAGTCGCTGCTTCCATGACTGCCAAGTTTACTAACTCGGCCAGTTGCAGGGCATTCTTGGCGATCTGCTCAACCCTGCCTATTGCTTCAGCAGCCACCCTCGCAGCTTCGCCAGCGGCTTTTTCCCCAGCTTTACGGGCTTCTTCTGCCGCTTGTCTAGCGTCCTTGGCAGCCTCATTAGCTGCCTTGATGCTATCCTCGATCTCATCAAGAATTCGAGGAAGAGGTTCTGTCATTATTCTGGGCGTTGTTCTTTCACTAGCCATTTCTGTATCTCCTATCCAGACTTTCGCTTCTTGCTACCTCAAGTTATGTCCGATGCTAGTCCTTACCAGAGATGAGGAAGTCAACCTTCTCTTACTTCGACCACTTGTCCCTGAAGCCGTCAAGTTCTTTGACGAATGCATCAGAACCGTGGATGTTGGCGTTCCTGATTACCAGAGCCAGCTCAAGAGCCAGGTCCTTCACTTCAGCAGCTACTTCCTGCGCCTTCCTGGTCGCCTCCCCGGCAGCATCCTTGGCTATTCTCTCCGCTTCCTCAGCCGCCTCATGAGCTTTTCTTGCTGCTTCAGCCAAAGCTTCCCGGGCTTGTCTGGTAGCCTCTTCTGCTGCCTTCTCTCCAGCACGGCGTGCCTCTTCTGAGGCCTTGATTGCTGCTGCCGCTGCTGCCTTGGAGGCAGTAGCAGCTTCCTCAGCCCTTCTCGCTGCCTCAGCCGCCAGACGGATGTTCTCCTCCATCTCGTCCAGAATGCTGGGCAGCGTCTTGGTCAGGATCTTGTGCTGCTCCCCTGCATCTGGTTTTGGTGTCGTTGCCATGTCCTTCCTCCTTTTCCTAGTTTTCGCCCAAACTCACGTTTTGACGTTCATTTTGGCCTTTCGCGTCAAGCGGGCAGCTCAGCGCGAGCTGGCTAAGGTAAATTCTGGCTGAAATCACCTTCGCTTGACGTACCATTACGAGCTCGTTCAGCTTGGGTATCTCCGTATCTGGCATGCTTACCATATCTGCTACTTCCCGGGGGTCTCGATATCACGAATACACCTACACCTGAGATATTGCTCATACCAGGTATGGCTGCCTCTGCCTAAATGTATGTTGCCACCGCGTCTAGGACGTCGGCTTCGAGCGAATACAACTCTCATTACACATCTTCTCCTAGGGCAAGATTCTCACCGCCTTAGTTATTTGGTACCTCTACCCTCTTGACAACTCCTTAACTTTAGCCATATAATTCTAGTATATTGAAGCTTGATAAAATATACTAGAAACAGTTATCTAGTATTATTATACCAGAGTTTTGGTGGTTGTCAAGGGGTTTTGTAGACCAGAATAAGGAAAATTTTGGGAGGTATCTGCGAATGGCTAACTGGACTCTGTTTACAAGCCACGGCTTAGTGTTGGCATCAGTTGCCAAGAATCCATCAAGAACGGCTAGAGAAATAGGTAATGATGTTGGCTTGACTGAAAGGACAACCCACAAATTAATTCTTGACCTTGAGAAAGCGGGATACATCAGTAGAACTAAACTTGGCAGAAATAACACGTACAGCATTCACCCCAATGTGACGATTAGGGATGAAGTGACTGATGCTTCCGTGGGAGAGCTACTTGCCATCCTTGGGTGGAAACACAGGAAAACACAAAAAGTTAAAACGCCGAAAAAGACTGATTAGTCTTGTAATGCGGGTTAGTGACTTAGACCGAATGGTAGTGGAGCCGAGGAATGAATTATCAGAGGCAAAATCTTAGGTTAGGCGAACAAGGCAACTATCTAACATAGGTTTGTAAGGCAGAAGCCAATTGCTCTGTGGCTTGCTGGGCCAGTTGAGGTTGAGGTTTTCATCGGTTAGTGGTGGCATAAATGAGGTGGTCAGACCTATGTGCTATTGAGCTGGTGTAGGGCGCCTCTCTTACATTTTGCCATATTCTCCCCCACTCAAAATTTGTCAGGTTTCATTCTAGGCTTGTCGTGATATTGTAACCACATGACTCACTACACTGCGGGTAAGTTTGGGTTCGCAAGGAGAAGGTCGGCTAGCAGCTCCAATTATCGTGTGCGAAAACATCTCTGGTTCTCACACGTTGTGTCGCGTCATAGTCAGAAGGGACAGAAGAACATAGACAGAATAGTCGGCAGATTCTGTCTCCTGCACCACTATTACAGGAGACACAGACAAGCACAGGGAAAACAGAGCGAACAGATGGTTCAGGTTCTCTGCCAACTGGTGCAGTTGCTGGCGACGGTCTCCACCGCAGAATTTGGTGATACCAGTTCCTAGTTCCAACTTCTGCTTAAATCATTAATTCGGGAACCAGAACTCATTTTGTTGAGCCGGCTCCGCAAAGGCCTTCAACTTGGCCAAGCCGCGCTGGCATTGCACCGAATAGAGGAATGAGTCATACGAAGGCAATAACTAAACTGGAGCTAGGTTATGTGGGCTACTTGAGGGCATGATACGTTCATGAAAATTGACTTCAGTCCTCAGTCACATTCACTCTTCTGCCTAAGTTCTGCGTTTCCCACAGAGATGCCCTGCTGCCGGTCACCAACTCAAGTGGTAGACGCGTGATCACCGTTGTTCCAACTCCCTCCTGACTGCGTATCTCGACCTGACCATTGTGGAGGTCGATAATCTGTTTGACAATGGCCAACCCCAGTCCTACTCCCCCACTTCCAGACTTCCGAGAGGCATCAGCTTTGTAAAACGGTTCGGTAACGTGGGGTAGATGTTCCGGTGGTATGCCTTGTCCTGTGTCCGACACCTTGAGGATGGCATAGCCTTCTTCTTGGCTCAGCACCAGTTCGATGGAGCCTCCCCTCGGAGTGAATTTTATCGCATTATCAACAACGTTCAGCACCATTTGTTTGAGCAAGTCATAGTCTCCGGGGAGCACAACAACCTTGGGAGTGGAGACCTTGAGGTCCAAGCCCTCAGCCAATACTCGTGCCTCCCTGACGACCTCGTCTATTAGTTCCCGGAGGTTAACCTCGCCAGGTATGAAGACAGGGGCTGACTCCAGTTGTGCGTTCAGCAGCAGGTTATTGGCCATTCGGACCAGTCTGCGTACCTCTCTTGCCATGCTATCTAGGCTCCGCTTTGTCACAGCATTCATTGACGGTTCCATGAGCAAGACGTCTATTTGCCCTTGCAGCACGGTGAGTGGAGTCTTGAGGTCGTGAGAAACACTGGCAACAAAGACCTCCCTTGTCTTAAATGCTGTGTCAAGTCGGTGCAACATACTATTCAGGCTATCCGCCAGTTGCTGTAGCTCTGGAGGGCGGGGTTCTTCTGGAAGTCCGGAAGCAAGGTTTTCGCTCTGTATATCCTGCACCCGGTTAAGGATTGTGTCCAGTGGACGGAGCCCTCGCCTTATAATGAACAGTCCCACCAAGAGTGCCATAAGGCTGCCCACAACGCCCACAATGAGGGCGTATCGCCATAGCTGTTCCTGTGCCGCAACTACCTCAGCAAGGCTATCGCCAGTCTGTATAAAGGCAACAGTCTTCAGGGTGGACGAGTCACGAACTGGGATTGTATATAGCCGCAATGCTTCGTGGCCCCTAATTCTGACAGTCTCGAACCTTCCTTCATCGACCTCCGGCAGTAGCAACTGGCGGTCCATGATCGGAACCATGGGATCAGGGATATCACCAAACGTAGCCAGCGCATTCCGCTGGGGGTCGCTTATTCGCAGTATGGCAGGAACATACGGCAGTTGCTGTTCAGTAAGCCACTCTATCAAATCCTCATAGTCCTGGGGATCAGTGCTAGGGCTGGAGGTGATGGCTCTGGCTACCACCTCAGTACGTTGTTGCAGACGCTCGTCAACACCGGCGCGCAGGCTCGCCACCATAACCTGTTGCGCCATGAATGTCAAGCCGAGTATAAGAAGGGGTATGGCTAAGGCGTACCACAGGGAAATCTGCCGGCGCAGGCTCATTCTCATGGTCTCTCCTCAAGGACATAGCCGAAACCATGCAGCGCATGTATTAGGTCCGCTTCCCCCTCTAAGTTCAGCTTCCGCCTCAGGAAGCTAATATACACTTTGACCGGGTCTGTCTCCCCTTCAAATTCGTAACCCCAGACATGCTCGACGATGAACTCTCGGCGCAACGGCTTGCCAGCATGCTGTGCAAGCAGCTTGAGCAAGTCAAATTCGCGCGTTGTCAGATTTATCACCCGATTACCTCGCCGCACCTGTCGTCTTTCTAGGTCGACCACTAGGTCACCTACCCGAATTATGCCCTCTCCATGGGAGGAGCGCCGACGAAGTACCGCCCTGATACGCGCCAGCAGTTCATCGAAGGCGAAAGGCTTGGGGAGATAGTCGTCAGCACCGGCCTCAAGACCTCGAACGCGCTCACCAACCAAGCTACGAGCGGTGAGGATGACAATACCCATATCACCACTCGCACGCAGTTCCCGGCAGATCTCAAGGCCATCTGCGTCCGGGAGCATAAGGTCTAGAACCACCACGTCAGGGTAGCTCGACTGGGCAATCTCCAATCCTTGGTATCCAGTGTGGGCAACCTCAACTTGAAAGCCTTTGAGAGCCAGTCCGCGCCTGACAAAATCAGCAATGTCCGGTTCATCTTCGATGATTAGTATCTTAGGCATGCCCTACCCAGCCAGTGGGAAATCACACTCTTCCAGAGTGAGCCTGTCAAATTCATTCTAGTGCGGCTAATCTTCTAGTTGTCAGCGAAAATCCATTAGCGGCCTAATTTTAACTGTCTTTGAACTTTGCTTCAACCACTGTTAAACAACTCACTGCTAGCATTTTTGTAGTAGAGGTGGACAACAATAAGTGGAATAGGAGGTGTGCAAATGCTAGAAGTGCGGCCAATCTTAAGCATAGTGGGATTAGCAGGCCTGTTGGCCGGTGTACGGGGTACGAGGTACGGGGTATCATTTGGCTAGCATGTATCGTACGAGTTGCTATAGATGGGAACGCATCGTATTTACCCTGTTTTCTGGCCACTTGCCACCGTACTCAGCGGGCTTTTGAGACTTGTTGTCTATGGCATAGTTCGTAAAGTATCTGGTGAAAAAGTAGTTGGCTGAGAGTCCGTAATTCTAGGCCTGCTGCCTGTATCTGTCAGCAGTAAGGAACACAGGAGGTGATACTATGGTTAAAGCGTAGAAGGCGAAGTATTAACAAAAACCCTTAGAAGAGATTGAAAGGAGGAAAATCAAATGGCGATTAAGAAAATAGCCGCAATACTGGGCTTAGTACTGGCGGTTGTGTTGATGGCAAGTCTGACAGGCTGCGCTGGGCTACAAGGAATGCAGGGAATACAAGGACCAGAAGGGCCACAGGGGCCACGGGGGCCAGAAGGAGTGCAGGGGCCACAGGGGCCAGAAGGAGTGCAGGGACCACAGGGACCTGAAGGGCCACAGGGGCCAGCAGGGCCAACACGACAGATAGTTGTTACCTGGGATCCAGAAGAGTTTGAAGCGTACGGCTACTTTGGCGCTGTTGAAGCTAAGCGTAGCCAGACGGTTCGGATCAAGGGAGCTGGTTTTGATCCGGACGACAACGTGACTCTGACTATCGGTGTCAATGGAGATGATGTTGTGCTGGGTAAGAAGGTCACCGTTAACGACGACGGGGCGTTTGAGGTATCTAGGACTATTCCCAAAAATGCGCCTTATGCGCCTACTTCGGTGAAAGCCTGGCTTGATGCCACTGTATCTGGCGATGAAGTTACCAAAGGCGACTTCCAGGCTTGCTGGCCGCTGGATATAGTGAAATCGCTGAAATCCTTCCCGTCGCAGTGAAACTAGCCCCCCTGACACCCCAAAGGTGTCAGGGGGTGCTACAGAAAAAGGTTGTTGATCCAGCACATGCATAACTTTGGAGAGAGATAAAATGATAAACAAGATTTCACCGGCGCTGATGACTACACAGGAAGACATCTGTTGTTTACTATCAGGATAGCGGCGAGGGCGGAACGGTATATCTTAATACCAGTTTCAAGAGCTGCTTCGCTCACGCAGAAGGAGACAATCGTTAGTGGCATGGAGTATTGAACGAAATCGTCACCAAATATAGGCGGTTAAAGCTTGTTAGCTGGAGAGAGCGATTCTTGGTGAAAGTGTAGAGAATGCCCACAACGTGACCCTAAGGAGGAATACAGTGCCCTGCTCTCATACAGACGATACAAGTGGTTCCACTAAGGGGGTGGATTTGAAAATTTTGGAAATAAGGAAGAGCCTTGCCTGTCTTTTCATTCTGTTACTACTGGTGTTTGCTGGTTGCGGCGAGCCAATCGCGCCAACACCTGATGATTATCTGTTTTCCTTTGAGCATGACATGGAAGAGTGGATAGCCACTGGGACAGACCTGGATAATCCGCCTGTAGAATGGTCTATAGAACGTTCACAGGATATTGCCAGCAACGGTAAAACCGCGGTCAGACTCTACCTGAATAATATGAACGATGAAGGTAAAATCTGGATAGAGCGGCCATTTAACGTAGCCCCAGACCGTGTATATCAAGTGCGTGTGCAATATGACCTGGCCAGTGCTGACTGGGGCGACGTCAACCTCTGGACAATTATTACCGGTGTGGTGCCAAAATCACCTAGGTTAGAACTTGTTTATCAAGGTCATACCGGAAATAACGCCAAGCCAGAGGATGGATTTGTGTGGCTGCACAAGAGCTACAATTTCACCACCCAGTCAGGCTTGGCTGACACGTTATACGTTATGATTGGTGTCTGGGGAACATGGGAGACAGCGCGGACATATTATCTGGACAACGTAAGTATTTCTTTCACTGCAAGATGATGAGGACAGAAAACGGATTAATATTTATGAAGAGAATCCTGTTTATTTGTTTGCTGGTAATCGGGTTATCGCTGATGACCTCTTGTGGGGGAGGAACTAATAGGGAGGCTAGGGCCGCAGAAGACACCATAAGGGGCTATGCCACAACATTCGATGCAGGTGATTTTGCCCAGTGCCTGACCTATTTCACTGACTACGAGGATGAAGAGGATGCGCTGGCGTTTCTATCATATATGAGAAGCCTCTCAGGACCGCTGGAGCTGCGAGAAATCAAGGACATAGCCATATTCCCTCCCGCTGTGCCGGGGAGCGGCCAAACAGCTACAGCCACCGTTACCTTCACCATTACTGGCGAGGAAAGCACTGACCAGATACGACTGAAGAAGGTAAATGGCAAGTGGAAGATTATCTGGGAGCAAGAGGGTGCAACCGGAGAGTCTGCGGCTATAGAAGAGACCATAAGAGACTACTTCGCCGCCTACAATGCGGAAGACTTTGCCAGATGCCTGACGTATTTGACTGATTTCGGGGATGAACAAGCGGCACAGGCTTCATTATCGCTGATGGAGACTTCATCGGGGGAATGACCTTCCAGGAGGTTAGCTCCATAACCGTTTCTGACCAAGACAGCCACAACCAGGGTTGGCTTTATCTTCTGGTGGGCTAAAGACTCACAGGAAATGCAGTTCCAAAAGGTCAATGGCGCTTGGAAGATAGTTTGGGAACAATTGCGCCTGGCCCCTGCGCCAGTCCCAGCGCAAAGATTCATCTCGGGTACAATTGAGGTAGCCCCCGAGCTTGAGGAGGTAGTGCATGTAAGATATTGTCTGCTGTTAGAGGACGACGGAGGACAAACCCGGTTCTGGGAGCGGTTACAGGTTCGGAATATAGGAGACCAAACCTTGCGTCTCTCCATTATAGTGGAACTATACAAAGCAAAAGAATGACTGTGGGGTAGTGGCTCCTTTAGTCAGGAGTTGGCGCCAGGGCAAGCACCGACGATGGGGGGATGGTGGGAGTTCGCAGTGCGCCACCTTGGAATCCCCCACCAGCTATAAGGCAATCGTGAAAAGCGAGTAAGATTACTCATGGCGACCTGTTATGAATTTAGTAATAAGGAAGGTATAACTATGAATAGTATAGCTGGGTTGACTAAAAGGACAATTATACTGGTTTTAGTAATAGCTGTAATGGTTGCCGGAGTTGCCGCATGTGGTAAACGTACTCTCGATACAACCACTGATGCCACATATAAGCTAACTCACAGCGCCGCAGATGCTGAGTACATTCTCAGTTGCGATTCAATCGCAGCCCGACGTCCTGACATAAGTGCCTATGACAACAAGAGGCTTTTGTCCATCGTGGAGAATCCGCACAGACTATTCCCGGAGCGCCTGTACTAAATGAGGATTCTCCAGCAGCATGGGCAAGCTTCCGATTCGTCCAGACAGCACTAGCAGGAGAGAAAGTACGCAGTTTTGGTCCCTGGATAATGTTTTTCGAGACTCAAGGAATTAAGGCTGGAGCAATTGTCCTAGAACAATACAATCTGCTAGCATATTCTCTTAGTTGGGAGGCAAATTCGGTAATGCATGAGAATTTTCTTGATAGGACTAGATTAAGGAGGTAAAGACTGGTGGAATCTGAGATATTGTATCAACCTTCATGCGCTTTGGCCAGAGTAAGGCTGAACGCCGGGGAGGCTATTACTGCTGAGGCTGGAGCAATGGTCTCAATGTCAGAGGGAATCGCTATACAAACCGAGGTGAAGGGTGGGCTTCTCGCTGGGCTAAAGCGCAGCTTTCTGGGCGGCGAGAGCTTCTTCCTGAATACATTTAAGGCTACTGCTCCTGGGGAAATCACCCTTGCCCCGCCTCTCCCAGGAGACATTGTTCATTTTCGGCTGAACGGTGAGACTTTTTTTGTCCAATCCTCGTCCTACATAGCTTCGTCACCGGATATCTCGGTGGATACAAAATGGGCTGGGGCCAAAGGTTTCTTCGCCAAGGAAGGTCTCTTCCTGCTAAAGATAAAGGGTACAGGCAGCCTTTTTCTTTCGAGCTACGGTGCCATCCACGAAATTAAGTTGAAAGCAGGGGAGTCCTACACGATAGATAATGGGCATATGGTGGCCTTTGATGAAAGTGTGAACTACAAGGTCAAGAGAGTAGGAGGGCTTAAGTCCACACTTTTCAGTGGTGAGGGATTGGTATGCACCTATACGGGGCAAGGTAGAATCTTCATGCAGACAAGGAGTGAAGAAGCCTTTCTCACCTGGCTGATTCCTCACCTGCCTCAACAGAGAGAGTCGGGAAGTAGCAAAGGCGTTAGCTTCACCTTCGGCCGTTAACAGTGCATTGGGTCGCAGCAATGCTCTCAGGCATATCTAGCCCAGTAAACGAATCCTCAAATCATTGTGGTTTGCACAAATGCCTGTTTTGTCCAAGGAGACTTGGAAGTTGACAGAGCAGGGAGGGTATGATACAACAAAGTTGAGTAGGCTTATTCGAATTTCGTTTCAGAGACTCGAGTAAGCTTTGAGCGGAGACTACACAAGCCTGGAGGTAAGGGGATGGAGGGCACTGGAATCGTCAAATAACATGGTGATTGCCGGTGCCCTTGTTACTTTGTAGGCGCATTAGCCGAACCCAAAGTCGCTACATATGGATATTGGTTGAATTTGCGGCTGGAATGAATTCCAACACCATGAAGGTGCTGACCCTCGGTGGCTTACCCAGTGGTTAGCATAATCTTGTAGTGCGGAGGAGGCCATGATGATGGATGTCACAGCTCAAGTTTGGGTAGATGCGGCACATACGCTCCACCTGCGAGGGCCACCCGCGATTGGGTCTGAGGACTATTGCAGATAGCAGCGGAACCAGGCATTGTGTTGGAGCTGGTGCCCCCTAGTGACCTTGAGAAGCACTGTGCATTTATGAGGGCTGATGCTACAGGAAAATGAGATTTACTCACAGGACCTTAACCAAATGAATTGAAAGGAGGTATTTAGAATGGCTGAAGAAAAGGAAAGAATTGGTTTCGAATTAGGAATGGGGTGGCTTCCAGACTATCCTGATTTTCGTGACTATACGGTCGAGCAAGAAGAAGTCGTCCCCAGACTCATGAGGCTAGGGCAAAAAGAATCTGTGAAAACCATGGTTACAAAATTGGGGCTTGCAGGATCTGCCAAGGCGAGCATGCGGACTTCCGAGGACTTAACGGGATGGTGTGCTCCTATCGAGAATCAAGGCGCTCTCGGTTCGTGCACGGCGAACGCAGGTGTTGGACTCGTGGAATACTATGAGCGGAGAGCTTTTGGCAGGCACATAGATGCATCCAGATTATTCCTTTACAAAGCAAGTCGCAACTTGCTTCACTGGACAGGGGATACAGGAGCATTTCTTCGCACGACAATGGCTAGTATGGTACTTTTTGGGGTTCCCCCGGAAGAATACTGGCCCTATGTCATAGCAGACTTCGATAAGGAACCTTCCTCATTCTGTTACGCCTTTGCCGAAGACTATCAGGCCATACAATACTTTCGACTTGACCCTCCAGCTACATCTAAGGATTCGCTTTTGAAACAGATCAAGTCCTTCTTGGCTGCTGGCCTGCCGTCGATGTTTGGGTTTACTGTGTTTAGTTCTATCAGCCAAGCCGGGGACGATGGAAAAATCCCATATCCATGTCATGGCGAGAGAATCCGTGGTGGTCATGCCGTTGTGGCGGTGGGATTTGACGACGAGGTCAAGATTAAGAACACAACTTGCGGAGTAGAGACCACTGGAGCGCTGCTTGTAAGAAACTCTTGGGGCACAGGATGGGGCGACAAAGGCTATGGTTGGCTGCCATATGAGTATGTCTTGAGGGGACTGGCAATAGACTGGTGGTCACTGCTTAAGAACGAGTGGATTGATACAAAGGAGTTCGGGCTCTAAGCTGAGAATACTGTGTCACAATTCAGGTTGCGAAGCTCTGCCGCCAATTTGCAGGCGATCTCTAACGTGCCTGAAGCCTCAAACCCTTCCTCAGTGTTGAAGCTGGGAGAATCATATCCTGCACCAGCTCCCTCTCCCATGATCATAGACACGGGCCCCAACTTCAAGAACATCTGCCGCGACGGTACACTCCTCCAATTCATAATTGCGAGATGATTCTCGTTGGTAGGATAGTGGAGATCAAACAATTGCTTGATCTGTTACACCTCAACGGATGCCCCTAGACAATTACTCAAGTTGTTAAGGGCGAGGCCTCGACAGAGGCAGTCTCAACTACGCTGGGTCGCTTGGGGCACTGTAAATCATATTGCCTGCATATGTTACAATCTATGCGAATTAACCACATCAAGGAGGTGCTATGATTGCTCGAGGTGTTGGGTCGATGGACCAATCGGAAGTGATTAGTTTCATAAAGGGCAGTCCCGCAGGCGTACTTGCGTTGGTGGACGGAGACAAGCCGTATGCCGTGCCG
>CAZJGF010000029.1:11627-15579 GCA_964545665.1 uncultured Dehalococcoidales bacterium | reverse complement strand
TGTTCTTCTTGCGATACCGCACCTATTTTGGCCAATCGTTCTCTTGCCAGTGGAGAAAGGTCCATATTCACCCTCACGTAGCCTCTCCCTTCAAGGGAGAGGGGGTTTCATATAAAATCATGTGCAAAACTACAAAACCTCACTATTTTTGCTCAGTGTTTTTCCCTGAAAGGCGGCTTGGCCGGGACCTGCAAGTTGTAGCCTATTTTCGAGGCGAAGTTGGACACCAGTCTCTCTCCTTTTGTGCCGCAATCGGGGCACATAGCTGGCTTGTCGAAGTCACTCATTGGCCTGTCAACCTCAAATTCCTTATTGCATTTCGGGCACCAATACTCATATGTGGGCATCACATCACCTCCTGGCCAGATTTATTATCTCGTTTCGATAGACCTTTTCTATATTATACCTCTTTCGGCGATGATGGTGGACAGGTAGTTACGTGGGGTGTTATGTCGAAAGCAGGATTGACTAAGACTGGTAACGATTTGGTTAAGATTTGTTGCTCTCTTTTTGTGTCACGTGTTATTTGTGGTATCATATCTAGGTTTCGATGGTTGGTAGCAAGGGAAGAGGTGGTTGGCGATAGAAAAATTTTGTCTTACAATGAAATGCTTGGTAGGAAAAGGAGGTTAATATGGATGCCTGGACTGGTAAGGTTCTGCGAGTTGATTTAAGCAAAGGAGAGTGGGAGGATGAAGAGCTAGACCTTGATCTGGCTGAGGAGTATCTGGGAGGGCGAGGATTAGCGACAAAGATTCTCTTTGATGAGGTAGACGCTAATGTTGACCCCTTGAGCGCTGAGAACAAGCTGATCTTCGCTACTGGATCATTGAGTGGCACCGGGGCTCCCACTGGCGGCAGGTACATGGTCGTTTCTAAGTCGCCATTAACCGGCGCTATTGCTTGTTGTAATGTTGGTGGGGATTTTGGCTCGGAATTGAAGTATGCTGGCTATGATATGGTCATTTTTGAAGGTAAATCGCCCAAACCGGTTTACCTGATGATTCAGAATGGTGATGTGGAAATTAAGCCAGCAGAACATCTATGGGGCAAGAAAACTCATGAGACAGATGATATGGTCAAAGCCGAAATGGGAGATAAGTGGAAAGCGCTTGATACCCACGTGGCATGTATTGGCCCGGCCGGTGAGAATCTAGCAAGAATAGCGTGTATTATGAGTGATAAGCACAGAGCGGCTGGCCGCTCTGGACTGGGAGCGGTGATGGGTTCCAAGAACCTGAAGGCGATAGCTGTATGGGGCAGTGGAGCGGTCACTGTGACTGATGGAGAGTCATTTAAGGAAGCCACCTTTGCTATTCTGGAGATGCTCAAGAGTGAGCGGATAATTGAAGGAATGACTACCTATGGAAGCATGAATTCACAGTTTGCTATGAATAAAATGGGTGTGTTGCCAGCGTTAAATTTTCAGGGCGGCG
Organism: uncultured Dehalococcoidales bacterium; assembly: GCA_964545665.1. Classification (GTDB taxonomy): domain Bacteria; phylum Chloroflexota; class Dehalococcoidia; order GIF9; family AB-539-J10; genus CAZJGF01. The sequence continues at coordinate 14,143 of CAZJGF010000029.1, read as the reverse complement.
CTTTCGAGGGGGTGGCCAATACTAATGCACGACCGTTGCGGGCTAACCTTCTGATACGAAACGGGGCCTGCTTTGCCTGTCCCATAGCTTGCGGTAGGGTGACCCGGTTGACCGATGCTGAGTACCAGGGGGAGGGCTGGGGGCCTGAATTTGAAACCTGTAGCCTGTTGGGCCCCAATTGTGGTGTTGATAACCTGGCTGCCATAACTAAGGCCAACTATATCTGTAATGAGCTAGGGATTGACACTATGTCGGCAGGAGGCACAATTGCCTGTGCTATGGAACTGTATGAGAAAGGATACTTGAAACAAGAAGAAGTTGGCTACGAGTTGAATTTCGGCAATGCCAAGGCAATGGTGGAACTGGTGGAAAAGCTAGGGCTGCGCGAAGGTTTTGGCGATGTATTAGCTGAGGGAGGCTATCGGCTAGCTGAGAAATACGGGCATCCTGAGCTGTTCATGGGGGTAAAAAAGCAGGAGATGCCTGCCTATCATCCTCAGGGGCTTCAGGGAGAGGGGTTGGCACTGGCCACTGCTAATGGTGGGGCTTCCCATAACCGGGCTGGAGTCTATGCCAGCGAGCTCTGGGGTTACCCTTACAAGACTGACCCCTTGGCCATCGAAGGTAAAGCGGCTATGTGCGTGGAGTTGCAGCATTACAAGGCGGTGCTTGATGCCGTGGGAGTATGCCAGTATATCATCTTTGGGAAGGTGGAAGCGGAGCACATAGTGCCGTTGCTGAATGCCGCCACTGGCATGGATTTCACGGTAGAGAGCCTGATGCTTGCTGGCGAAAGGATTTGGAATCTGGAGCGTCTGTTCAATCTGGCGGCTGGGCTTGGTGTCAAGGATGATACCCTGCCCAGAAGACTGCTTGAGCAACCTCTGCTCACGGGGACATCCGAAGGGCAAGTGAGCAGGCTGGGTGAGATGCTGCCCGAGTATTACCAGCTCAGGGGATGGGACGACAACGGTGTTCCTACCAAGGAGAAGCTGGCGGAACTGGCGTTAGATTGAAGTAAAATTGCCCGCTGCTATGGCAGTTAGGCCTTAGTATGGAAGCGATTGGTCAAGTTAGTATGTTAAGGAGGTAGATAGTGCCAAGGATTAAGATAGAAAGTGACAAATGTACTGGCTGCCGGCTTTGCGAGATGGCCTGTTCTTTGCAACACATCGAGAATACATTTAATCCCAAGAGGTCACGGATAAGGGTTTTCACTATGGGAGACCATTGTTACCCGGTAATAGCTGGCCCATATACCGAGGTGGAATGCACTGCGAAGACTGATGTCATAATTGATGGACATGAGTACGATGGCTGTATTGCCTGCCGTGCCTCTTGTCCAGCCAAGACTATTTTCAAAGAACCCGACGTTGATATTGCGTTGAAGTGTGATTTCTGTGGAGAGCCTCCAGATCCTCAGTGTGTCAAGATATGCCCGTCCGATTGCTTAACTCTGCTGGAAGACTAGAGTCCTGAGCAGAATTGCTAGCCGGTTCTCATCTCACGGCAGCGGTATTCTGTGCGCCGAATGGTCATGAATCGTGAAGTAAAGGAAAACGATTGGAAGCAGTAGCCCCATACAAAGAGGGAGCAGATGTCATAAAGGAGGTGGGTGGTGGCACATTCAAATTGTGTTTTCAGTGTGGCCTGTGTACTGCCACTTGCCCCTGGAACCTGGTTAGAACTTTCCTTCCCCACAAGATAATCCGTCAGGCACAGTTTGGACTTGCCGAGCTTGGAGATGAGGAATGGTGGTTATGCACTACTTGTGCTGCTTGTGTTGAGCGCTGTCCCCGCGGCGTTGAAATAATAGACGTCATGCAAGCGGTACGCAGCATCATGATGGAGGCTCAAATGATGCCTGCTAGCCTTCGGAATGTGGTGGCGAACCTCGGCAGCGTCGGTAATCCGTGGGGCGAAACAAGGGAGAAGCGTACAGACTGGGCCAATGGCCTCGACATCAAGGCCTTCACCAAGGACACCGAGTTGTTGTATTTCCCCTGTTGTACTCCCGCTTACGACTCTGGTGTTAGAAGTGTGGCTCGGGCTACCGCCAGCGTACTGCAAAAAACTGGAGCGGACTTCGGCATTCTGGGCCCTAAGGAAAGCTGTTGTGGTGAGAGTATTCGAAAGGCAGGAAACAATAGCCTGTTTGAGAACTTGGCCAAAAGCAATATCGCCGTTTTCACTGAAAGTGGGGTGAAAGAAATCATCGTTACCTCTCCTCATTGCTATACTACATTCAGGGATGAATATCCTAAGCTAGGCGCTGATTTTAAGGTAACTCATTTTGTTCAGTATTTAGCCAAGCTTATTGACGAGGACAGGCTGAAGTTTACCAGGGAACTGAATAAAAAGGTTGTCTATCATGACCCGTGTTACCTCGGACGTCACAACGGCATATACGATGAGCCGCGGGAGATCTTGCGGAATATTCCTGGTGTTGAGCTATTGGATGAGATTGATTCTCGTGAAAACAGCCTCTGTTGTGGTGGAGGAGGGGGAAGAATCTT
>CAZJGF010000029.1:0-11527 GCA_964545665.1 uncultured Dehalococcoidales bacterium | reverse complement strand
AAGACCTTTCCTACCAACGACTGCTCTATGTGTATCCTGTCTCCCAAGTTCATTGAATGTGAGAGAAATCCGAACGTATCAATAATAAGCTATGCTGAACTTGATAGCGTTGAAGGTGAGGCAGGGAATTTCAAAGTAACCTTGCTGAAGAAACCTCGGTATGTTGATGAAGAACTATGTAAAGGTTGCCCGACTTGTGTTGAATATTGTCCGGTAAAAATGCCTGATGCTTACAATGAGAATTTGAACCTTACGAGATGTATCTACATACCCTTTCCCCAGGCAGTGCCAAATGTGGCGGTAATAGACCCAACGCAGTGTCTTTACTTTCTGAGAAACGAATGTCAGGCTTGCCGCCCGGTGTGTAAAAACAAGGCGATAGACTTTCATCAGAAAGAGCAGAAGCTGGAAATCGAAGTTGGCAGCATAATCTTAGCCCCGGGTTATGAGACATTTAAGCCTCAGTTGCAGAGTGAGTATGGCTACGAAAGGTTTGGCAACGTGGTCACCAGCCTCGAGTTCGAACGCATATTGGGTGCCTCTGGCCCTTTTCTTGGAGAATTAAAGCGGCCCTGGGATAAAAAGCGGCCAAAGAGGATAGCATGGATCCAGTGTGTTGGGTCTCGAGATACTACTTCGGGCAATACTTACTGTTCGGCGGTGTGCTGCATGTATGCCATAAAGCAAGTGATTCTATGTAAGGAACATGACAGTGAGCTTGAGGGCACTATATTCCACAACGATATTCGCGCCTACGGCAAGGGGTTTGAGCGATACTATGAAAGGGCAAAGAATACCCCTGGGGTACGGTTTATATGGAGTAAGGTATCAATACTTCGAGAGCTGCCAGGGACGAAGAATGTAGTTCTTAGATATCGTGTCAATGGCACTGAAGTGAGGGAAGAAGAATTCGATCTTGTTGTCCTATCAGTGGGACTGAACTCGCTTAGCAACGCCAAGCAATTGTCAGATGCACTGTCAGTCGAACTCAATTCGCATGGGTTCTGTAAAAGCTCTATCTTCTCCCCTATTGAGACCACACGGCCTGGAGTCTATGCGTGTGGGGTATTCCATGCCCCTATGGATATCCCTGACTCGGTTACTATGTCCAGCGGCGCAGCCTCGCTCGCTTCACAGCTTCTTTCCAGCCAGCGGGGAACGTTGACCACGAGAAAAGAGTATCCCCCAGAGCGAGATGTGGCTGGGGAGCCGCCGAGGGTGGGCGTTTTTGTCTGTCATTGTGGCACTAACATCGGCAAGGTGGTGGATGTTGGTAGAGTGGTGGGATATACCAGAAAACTTGATGGGGTCGTCCATGCTGAGGACGACACCTTCGCGTGTTCTGTTGACTCGGTCAACCGTATGGCGGAGACCATCAAGGAGAAGAGGCTGAACCGGGTCGTTGTTGCTGCCTGCACCCCGAGGACACATGAGCCGGTATTTCAGGAAGCCCTCAAGGAAGCTGGGCTAAACCCCTACTTATTCGAGATGACCAATATTCGTGAACAGTGCTCTTGGGTACATATGAAGGACCGCCAGGTGGCCACCGAGAAGGCGCAGGACCTGGTGAGGATGGCGGTGGCCAAGGCCAAGCTCCTGATACCTTTGCATCAGTTGCCCTGCGAAATAAGTCATGCTGGACTGGTTGTTGGCGGTGGTATTTCAGGAATGGTAAGCGCTCTAGCCCTGGCGGGGCACGGAGTTGAGGTTCATCTGATTGAGAAAGCTAGAGATCTGGGTGGTATAGCCAGGAGAATACATTATACTGTTGAGGGTGGGGATGTCCAGAGCTACCTTGATGGGCTTATCGAAGAAGTTTACCAGAATCCTTTGATTCAGGTGCACACCGAAGCGGACATTATTGATTTCGCTGGTTACGTGGGCAATTTCACCACCAAGATTGGGGTGGGGCCAGAGGGGATGGTGGAAGAAATAGCCCACGGCGTGACTATTGTTGCTACTGGAGCTGAGGAATTGAAACCGACGGAGTATCTCTATGGTAGGGACTCCAAGGTGTTGACCTTGCTTGAATTGGAGCAGGAGATAGCCGGGAAGAGCGAAAGGTTGGGAAATTGTCGTTGCCTGGTGATGATTCAGTGTGTCGGGTCGAGGGATAGCGAGAGACCGTATTGCAGTAGAGTATGTTGTAGCCAGGCGGTGAAGAATGCCCTGAAGCTAAAGGAAATAAACCCGGAGATGGAGATTTACATTGTATACCGAGATATGAGGACATATGGGCTTAGGGAGGACTACTACCAAGAAGCTGCAGACCGGGAGGTGAAATTTATTCGCTATGATGTAGATGACAAGCCTCAGGTGGAAACGGTCCAGGAAGATGGCCGGGATATCCTGCGAGTTACTGTAACCGAGCCTACCCTGGGTCAACGCCTGATGCTAGATGCGGATATGTTGGCTTTGGGTGTGGCCACAGTTGCCCCGCAGGGCAATGCAGAATTGTCCCAGTTGCTGAAAGTGCCGTTGAATGAGGATGGTTTCTTCATGGAAGCGCACATGAAGCTCCGTCCTGTGGACTTTTCCACCGATGGCATCTTCATGTGCGGTCTGGCTCATTACCCCAAGTTTATTGATGAAAGCATCGCTCAAGCCCAGGCAGCGGCTTCTCGAGCCCTTACTATACTGGCTCAGGATAAGCTGAAAGCCGGCGGCGCAATCTGCGTTGTGGATAAGCGGAAATGCACCGGCTGTGGGGTTTGCCAAGAAGTGTGTCCTTTCAATGCTATAGAGGTAGATGTTAAGGAAAAGGTGGCTGTAGTCAACGAAGCCCTTTGTAAGGGATGTGGAGTCTGCGCTTCGTCTTGCCGCTCCGGCGCTTTGAATATAGAAGGGTTCAGTGACGAGCAAACCTTGTCTTTGATTCGAGCTGTTTAAGGTGCCAATGATGGTGGGATCTAAGGACTGGAAACCAAAGATATTGGCTTTTCTATGTAACTGGTGCAGCTATGCCGGTGCCGACCTAGCTGGTACCAGCCGTATACAGTACCCAGCTAACGTCAGGGTTATTCGGGTTCCCTGCTCAGGGAGGTTAAACCCCTTTTTTATCATAGCCGCCCTGCAGCATGGCATTGATGGTGTCCTTGTCTGTGGGTGTCATCCCGGCGAGTGCCATTATCTCTCCGGTAACTATAACGCCAGAAGGAAGTTTGCTCTGCTTAAAGGTCTTTTGGAGTATATTGGCCTTGAGGAGGACCGTGTTCAGTTCAGTTGGGTGTCAGCAGCGGAGGGAGTGAGGTTCGCCAAAGTAATAGCGGTGGCTACTGAGAAGATAAAGGCATTAGGTCCAGCCGAAAGACTGGTCAAAAAGCCAGCCTAGGATGTTTTAGATTAGTACATGCCAGAAGTAAGCGATAAGATAAGAGAGGCGGCCCGGAGCCTGCTACGACAACATAAGGTTGACCTGGTTGTCGGCTTTGAGCGGGGGAGCATACCATTGCGTAGCACACCCTGCTTTGTTAGACGAGAGGAAGACGTAGATAGGCTGATCTGGGACTCGTTTTGCGAAAACAACCTGGCAAAGTATTTGGTCAAGAGGGCGGAGAGAGTTGCTATTGTGGGTAAGGGTTGCGATGTGCGGGCCGTAGTTGAGCTTATCAAGGAAAACCAGATTAGCAGGGAACAGCTATTCATAATAGGCGTCCCCTGTCAGGGGATGGTCGATAGACGGCGGGTTGAAGCTAAGCTTGATGGCAGGGAGATTTTGGAGGTGAGTGAGACAGATGGTGAGCTTGAGCTTAAAGGCGATGGCTTCAGTGAGATTGTCAGCCGGGAAGAGTTTCTCTATCCTTGCTGTAAGACCTGCACTCACAGGAACCCGGTAATCTCTGACGTTCTGGTAGCGGATGCAGCAGCGGAGCTGGATTCTGACTCACACCTTGACGTAGCAGAATTTGAGGCTCGGTCAGCCGGGGAACGATGGGAGTATCTCTCCAGAGAGTTTAGCAAGTGCATCCGCTGCTACGCCTGTAGGAATGCTTGTCCTCTGTGCTACTGTCAAGAATGCTTTGTAGACAATTCTCGGCCACAATGGGTAGGCAAGAGCACTGATGCGAGTGATGTTGCTGTCTTCCATATCATGCGTGCCTTCCACTTGGCCGGGCGCTGCGTTGATTGCGGAGCCTGTGAGCGGGCTTGCCCTATGGGGGTGGATATCAGAAAGCTGAACAGAAAACTGGTAAAGGACGTGAAGGCGCGATTTGATTATGAAACTGGTTTGAGCTTGGACCAGGTAGCTCCTTTATCTACATTCAGGCCGGATGATCCTGAGGAGTTCATGTTGGACCCGTGAGTCGAAATGTGGGGCATTGAGTATGAGGGCTAAGATTATCAGAAAGGAAGATATTGCTGGCTTGCTTGAAAGCCTGATGGAGGAATACGAGGTGTTTGCTCCAGTGAAGCGTGATGGGCTTGTTTTGTTCGAGAGGATTAGCTCGGCCAGTGAGGTCTTCCTGGATTACCAGAATTCCCTGATGCCGCCAAAGCAGTTGACATTTCCTCAGACAGAGACATTGTTCGGCTATAGCTCAGCCAAAGGCGAGGTGAAAATAGAAGTGCCCCACCGTGAGGAGAAACCGCAGCTAATTTTCGGGATTCGCCCCTGCGATGCTAGTAGTTTTGTGGTGTTGGACAGGGTGTTCGATGGGGAAGACTATAAGGATACCTATTACTTGGAGCGAAGAGAGAAAACTATAACGGTGAGCATGGGCTGTGTGAAACCCAGGAGTACCTGTTTCTGCAGCTCGGTGGCTGGTGGCCCCTTCTCAACGGAGGGGTCAGACCTGTTGCTAATAGACATTGGTGATAAATACATTGCTCAGATAGTCAGTGACAAGGGAGCACAGCTTCTAGAGAAAAGGAGATTCAGGGATGCCACGGAGGATGAGTTGGCTTCGGCGGCAACGGTTGTCAAGGCGGCTGAGGCGTCAGTGGGGCCGGGGGTGGAGATGGACGGATTGAAAGACAAGCTGGATAGTAGCTTTGACGATCCTATCTGGCACGAGTTGACTGAGAAATGCCTTAGCTGTGGAGTCTGCACCTTTCTCTGTCCTACGTGCCACTGTTTTGATATAGTGGATGAGGCGGTGGATTCCAATGGTGAGCGTATTCGCATCTGGGATTCGTGTCAGTTTCCTCTGTTCACTTTGCAAGCATCCGGACTGAATCCCAGGCCCACGGTCAAAGAGAGGTTCAGACAGCGGATGATGCATAAGTTCAGTTACTTCTTGGATAAGTATAGCCGGGTTGGTTGTGTTGGCTGTGGACGTTGTATCACTGAGTGTCCGGTAAATCTGGATCTTCGTCAGGTTCTGAACAGTGTATCACGGTTAGAAGGCGTCAAATGAGAAATCCGTATTTGCCTTTACCAATGAGGATAGAGAAGGTTGTGGTGGAAACAGAGGATAATAATGTTAAGACCTTCTCTCTCTGTTTCCTCAACAAGGAGGATGAAGGGAGTTTCACATATACTCCAGGCCAGTTTGCCGAAGTATCTGTCTTGGGCAAAGGAGAGGCACCCTTTGGTATGGCGTCTTCGCCTACGCAATCGGGGTGTCTTGAGTTCACAGTAAGCAAGGCAGGAGTGGTAACCACCGCCTTGCATAACATGGAGGCAGGCGGAATAGTGGGGGTTAGAGGGCCTCTGGGCAATGGCTATCCTGTGGAGGCGCTTAAGGGAAGCAATGTTGTAATGATAGGTGGTGGTTTTGGTTTCTCTACTTTGAGGGCGCTTACCAATTTTTTGCTGGATGATGCCAACAGAGGCAGCTTTGGTGATGTAACTGTGATCTATGGAGCCAGAAGCCCTGGCCTGTTGCTTTATAAAGATGAACTTAAACAGTGGCAAGAACGAACTGACCTTCATTTGTATCTCACCGTTGATGTCGGTGACCAGGAATGGCCAGGCAGAGTAGGTGTTGTCCCCAAGGTTACCAAAGACATCGCTCCTGGTTCTGAGAATACATATGTAGTGATTTGTGGCCCACCGGTCATGATAAAGTTCACTTTGCCTGTAATCAAAGAGCTTGGATTTGCGCCAGACAGGACGCTTCTCTCTCTGGAGATGCGGATGAAGTGCGGACTGGGCATGTGCGGACGGTGCAATATAGGAGCCAGGTATGTTTGCCTGGATGGTCCTGTATTCAGCCTGGCTGAATTGAACCAGTTACCGCAGGAGTTCTGGGGCTAGCCAAGCAAGCTGGTGGTGGGGTCGCTGCTGGTGGATTACTACTGTGTTGGCCTATCAGCAAAGGGGAAGCCAAGTTGACGCCAGGCTTTGCCGCGCAGGGCTACGAATCAGACAGACCTGGCGCCCCTAGGTGGGAGCGCCTCATGATGCCTTTCTCGGTTATGATGGCAGACACGTAGTCGTGGGGGGTTACATCGAAGGCAGGGTTAGCTGCTGCTATTCCCGCGGGAGCGATGGGCACTCCCTGGATATGGGTCAGCTCAGTGGCTTCTCGCTCCTCAATAGGGATCTTGTCTCCTGAGGCCAGCGACAGGTCAATAGTGCTGGTGGGCGCAGCTACATAGAAGGGGATGCCATTCTCCTTGGCCAGCACTGCCAGAGTATAGGTACCAATTTTGTTGGCCACATCGCCATTGGCGGCGATTCTATCGGCGCCAACGACGACGCAGTCTATTTTCTCTTGCTTCATGAAGTAGCCTGCCATGGAGTCGGTGATTAAGGTCACTGGGATATGGGCTCGCATTAGCTCCCAGGCGGTGAGCCTGGCTCCCTGGAGAAGGGGACGGGTTTCTGTGATGAAGACGCTTATTCTCTTCCCCTGCTGCCTGGCAGCTTTGATTATGCCCAGCGCAGTGCCGTAGCCGGCGGTTGCCAGAGCACCGGCGTTGCAGTGGGTGAGGATTGTGAAACCATCTCGGATGAGCTGGGCGCCCAAGTGGCTGAGGCGCTTGGTGGCCTCTATTTCTTCCTGGTGAATTCGTTTTGCCTCGTTGATAAGCCTTTCTCTTATTTCAGGGACGCTGTCTCCGGTGGCTGCCGTTTTCATCTTGCTGATAGCCTGAAACAGGTTGACTGCGGTGGGTCTGGTGGTGGCTAGAGCCTGTATAATCTGGTCCAGCAGGCTGAGAAACCGGTCCTTATCTGTGGTTTCTATGTTTTGTGCTCCTAAGGCGATGCCGTAGGCAGCGGCGATGCCGATGGCCGGGGCTCCGCGCACCTTCATTTCCTTGATGGCTAGAGCCACATCCTGGTAATCAGCTAGAATAACAAAGCTTTCTTCATGGGGAAGCTTGCGCTGGTCCAGTAGTTTCAGCTTATCGCCAAGCCATTCTACCGCCTTTAATTCCATTGGTGACTTCAAATCTTAGCGGTTTGCGCTCGTCCAGAGCCGTTTCTCACCAACCACGTATATTGTCCAGTACTTCGTCGGGGATTTTGCCCGCTTCTAGCTCTTTGAAGGAATCTTCTATAATATCTAGGGCGTGCTCCGCTTCGGTTCTGGTTATCACCAATGGAGGTGCCACTCGCAATACCGATTTGCTGAAGAAGGTAAGGATTAACCCCTTTTCCCAGCAGCGCCAGCAAATCTTAGCCGCTTCCTTTTCAGCTCTTTGTTTGCTCTCCCTATCCGTCACCAAGTCCACGCCGATTAGAAGGCCTCTGCCCCGGACATCTCCGATCAGTTCATGTTCTCTTTTCAGCTCATTGAATCGACTCTTGATGTAGTCTCCCAATTCTCTGGATTTCTCTACCAGGTTTTCTTGTCTTATCGTTTCTATAGTGGCTAAGGCTGCGGCGCAGCAAACAGGGTTTCCTTCCATGGTGGTAAGGTGTGCCGGGGCATTCCAGGAGTCCATTATTTCCTTTCTGGCTACCAGCGCACTGAGAGGCATGCCTGAGGCAATAGCCTTACCCAGGATAATGACGTCTGGCTCAATGTCCCAATGCTCTACGGCGAACCACTTGCCTGTCCTGCCGAACCCAATCTGCACCTCCTCGGCAACGAACAGAATGCCGTGCTCCTCACATATTTTCTTGACGGCAGGTAGATATTTGTCTGGCGGCACCACTATGCCGGCATCTCCTTGGATTGGCTCGACGATGATGGCGGCTACTTCCTCAGCTGGGATGGTGGTATCGAATAACATTTTCAGGTAGTCGATGCAAGCTAGGCTGCACCTTGAGGGTTCGAGCTTAAAGGGACAGCGGTAGCAATCAGCGAAGGGAACATGATATATCTCAGGCAGTAAGGGTCCTAGGTTTCGGCGCATGTTGAGGTTGATAGCCGAAAGGCTCATTGCCCCGTAGGTGGTTCCATGGTAGGAACGAAAGAAGGCGATTACTTTCTGGCGTTTGGTGAAACTGCGGGCAAGCTTTATGGCTCCGTCGTTGGCATCTGAGCCGGATAGCCCGAAAGATACTTTCTTAGGGCCGTTGCCCGGTGTTATCTGACACAACTCCTCTGCCAGCTCCACCATATTCTTGTGGTACATGTAGGCAGGGGTATAGTGAATGAAGTCATCTGCTTGTTTCTTTATTGCTGCTACTACTCTTGGTGGAGCGTGTCCCGTACTTAAGACGGCGGCGCTAGAGAGAAAATCTAAATAGCGATTACCGTCAATGTCCTCTATTGTGGCCCCTTTCCCTCGGCTGATAACTAAGGGGAAGTAGGGCACGCGAGAAGCTGGCGAGATGACTTCTTCATCTTTCGAGATTACCTTGAGTGCTTCAGTCAATTTCCTTTCCATGTCTTTTTGCCCTCCTAAATCTAAGATGATTCATATTCTAATATATTGGTGAGACTATTGTTAGTCCCTTTCCTCAACACATTGGCGGAACCGAAGTCAGTGGTGGAGCAGCTGGAGAGTTGGAAGGAAAGCAGCTTAGTTTGTCTGGCCGGCCGAGGAATTAGACGTCCTTCGGTTGAGTTTACCGGTCCATCATCAAGCAATCCTATTGCTCTAAGCACTATTGTTTGGTAATATGGTTGAACGTGAAGACACAGACTAGAGGCAATTGAGCCGGTATGCTGTATGCCACTTTGATGGTCAAGCCCCGTGTAACTGCGAAACTGGCAAAGCAAATAGCATGAGAGGAAAGGTAGTCAAATGAAGGTTTGCATAGTCGGTGGTGGGGGAGGCGCCAATAATGCGGTCAATGTTATCCGCCGGTTGGATGAGGGGGCTGAAATTCATTTGTTCGACAAACGTGGCGAGGTAGGACATGAGGCATGCGAAATTCCCTATGTGCTGAATGGATTCCTCCCATCCTGGGAAGATAGTCTCGTGTTCAGGCAGAAGTTCTATCAGCAAAGGAATGTTAATGTTCACCTGAATACAGAGGTTACAGATATCGTTCGGGACGAGAAACGTCTGGTAGCTGGTGGACAGAGTTACCGCTACGACAAGGCGATCTTGGATCTGGGGTCGATCCCCACTGTCCCTCCTATACCGGGTTTGGATGGCCAAAATGAATTCGTCTTAGATACCAGCCTGGGGACTGCCAGAGCTTTTGAGCAGGCCATTTCCAAGTATGCCAGTGCAGCCATTGTGGGCGCCGGGGCAATTGGATTGGAAGTGGCTGCTGGCCTCCAGGGGAGGGGCTACCGTAACATTCATGTTCTGGATCTCCTAGATAATGTCTTGCCGACATGCCTTGATAAGGATATGGCGACAATCGCGGAACGAAGAATAAGGGACAAAGGGATAGACTTGATGTTGTCGACCAGAATCGGGGGGATAAAAAGTGGCAATGGCAAAAAGATCGTATCTCTTCAGGACGGCGAGCTGGAGGTAGACCTTGTCTTGTTCGCCGCTGGTTCTAAGCCCGATGTGGAGCTGGCAAAAAGAGCAGGCATTGAGATAGGCCAATCAGGGGCGATCGCTGTAAACGAGTATCTCCAAACCAGTGACCCAGATATTTATGCTATCGGGGACTGTATGGAGAACTGGGATAGAATCACGGGTCGTAAAAGAATCTATCAGACAGCGACCTCTGGGGCTACAACCGGAAGAATGGCAGCTACCAACCTGGTTCTGGGCAATATTCTTCCTCACCAAGGCACAGTAATGACCTTCATTACCGAAATTTTTGACTATGAAGTGGGTACAGCAGGCTTCACTGAAACTTACGCTCGGGAGCAAGGATTAGATGTGGTCGGTAATATGATGAGGACTGCCACTCGACGGCGCTCATATGGGGGTAAACCTATTCATATCAAGCTTATTGTTGATAGTAAGACTCAAAGCTTGGTTGGGGTCCAAATTATTTCAGAAGAGATGGTGGCCGGGAAGATTGATAGACTTGCTCTTGCCATAGCGGAGAAAATCCCGGTTCAGCAACTGGCGTTGATTGATACATGTTATTCTCCCACGGTGGGCTCGGCGTATGAGTCAACAGTAATGGCGATAGACCAACTAATGGCAAAGCTTATCTCACGTCAAGGATAAGACTGTATCAGCGTTCCGCACTGGAGCTTGGCAAAGTTCTGTTTGAACTCACTGTGGATTGCCATTTCTGCTTCAAATCCAGTGCAGTGTCCGGTATATACCTTCTCCACCGCTAAGTCCTTCAAGGCTTTTCCTGTCTTCATGACCCTGTCCTCGCTGGCATCTACCAGATGGAACCCACCTATCACAGCTTTAACTTTTTCTATCTGGCTTATTCTCATGCATTGCCTGACTATGTTCACTATCCCGGCGTGGGAACACCCTGATATCACGAAAAGCCCATCGTCTTTGACATTTACTGCCAAGGAGATGTCGTCCAAAATTTGGTCCTCTACGACCTCTCCTTCCCTGATGGTGCGTGCAGCTAGGGTAACCGTCTTTTCGAAATCGGTTACCCTCTCTACCTCACCGCTCCAGAGCACTCCAGGCATCAGTTCAAACGGCTTGGCCACCAGATTGAGATATCCACCATATTTCCTCACGTTGTCTTCGGTATTCTCCTTGATCATCCCAACTTCGCTCAGTAGCCAGTATCCGGGGTCAGGTATATCCATAATGAAGTGGGGTCTGAGTAAGCCAGGATGGGCCAGCACGGGCACATCTTGTTTTCTTATTTGCTTCAGCATTCCTACCAGACCACCGGTATGGTCGAAATGGCAGTGAGAAATGGCTATCATATCTATTGTATTGGGTTCGATTCCCAATATCTTCATGTTGTGGATGATAGGTTCGGAGGACTGGCCTGTGTCGAACAGGATTCTTTTGGTGGTATCTCCCAGCGTGACATCTATCAGGAAAGATACGCCGTGTTGCCCCCAGAAGCTGGTGCCGTAGCCAGCGTAATCCTCCAGCAGAGTGGTAACTACTAATTTATCTATCTCTCCTATCTTCGCCATGAAATCCCTCCTGTTGTCAATTCTTTGTGAGTTTTGGTAGGACCGCTGGCCCTGTTTGTAACTGGGTGTCGTTGTTCTTGGCCGGGGTTTTAGTCATTGTCTTGCCAGCTTAGAGTAGTATATAGAAGGAGTGAGGCAGGGTCAATGGCTTGTACTGGTTCATATGATTAGTGACACCTTACCTCCTTTCTTTTGTTTTGCCA
>CAZJGF010000028.1:13525-15721 GCA_964545665.1 uncultured Dehalococcoidales bacterium | reverse complement strand
CGTGCCCGTGCTAAGCCGCTATAGGGCTTGAGATTGCTTTGTCGCTAGCGCTCCTCGCAATGACAGAAGAAGAGAGGCGCTGCAGGGCTGAGGGCTAAACGCTTAGCTTAGCAATAACAGGGAGGGCAAGCCTTGTTGACGGCTTGCCCTCCTTTCATAAGGTGAGGCCTAGTCCAAATAGCATTAGAGCGTTAGACTTGCTACAATTGCGTTATGGAAATGAAACCTTAAGGGAGGAGGTCCGTGAATGAATAGAATAACTGCCTATATTGAAAGGGACCCAGAAACAAATTTATATGTCGGTACTGTCCCTGGAATTCCTGGAGCCCACACCCAAGCAGAGAGCCTTGATGAACTTCAAACAAATTTGAAAGAGGTGCTTGAACTGTGCCTGGAAGAAATGGACCCTGAGGCAAGAAGGCATTTACCTGAGTTTGCCGGTATCCAGCAAATCGAGGTGTTGGTTTGACTAAGCTTCCTGTCGTCGATGCCGAGAGGATGGAGAAGTTGCTGTTTCTTTTGGGATTTGACAAGGTGCGGCAAAAGGGAAGCCACGCTTATTACCGCCACCCGGATGGAAGAAGTACCACTATCCCTCATCACTGCGGAAGAGTTTTAGCTCGCCCCTTGATAAGAGAGCTTCTGAGGGAAGTGGAACTCAGCCTTGACGAATACAACGATCTTTTGACGAAACTGTGAAATTTGCCTGGCCGACTATTGCCCTGCAGATTGTGCCTAATTCAGCCTCAAGATAAGGAAGCTGAGCCAGGCTAGCTTCCCGGGCAAGCCACACACTGGCATTTTGTCTTTGCTGCCCCTCAACAGCTACAATATACCCATGCGCCAGCAAATTGCCGAGGCTCTCAAGCAACACAATGTTGATTATATTGAGGCCCATTTTGAGGAGAGCGAGAGTACCTACATCAGCTACCGGAATGGCAGACTGGAGGAGGTAAACAGGACTAGCAGCACTGGCGGCAATGTCCGGGCCCTGGTCAAGGGAGGCTGGGGTTTTGTCAGTTTTAACTACCTTGACGGGCTGCGGGACAGGGCAGCCCTGGCAGTTGAGGAGGCAAGGCTGGCCAGCGGCGAAGCTGTGAATTTTGCACCAGGAGAGCGAGCGGTGGATGTCGTGGCCATGGAGGCTGAGAAGGATTCAGCAAGCGTGCCGCTGGCGACTAAGAAGCAGATCCTCGATGAGTACAACGATATCATGTTAAGCACTGACAAGATTCAGACCACAAGGATTGATTACCGCGATGTCAGAAGAAGAGTAGTTTTTGCCAATTCCGAGGGCAGCTATATAGAGCAAAGCAAGCCTGACCTCACCCTGAGGTTGACAGCTATAGCTCGGGAGAGTAATGAAGTCCAGCAGGCCGGGCTGAGCCTGGGCAGCACGGGGGACTTCACCGCTATAGAGGGTCTGCATGAACAGGTGAAGGAGATAGCTCAGCGTGCAGCAGTCCTTCTTTCTGCCCCTGAGGTGAAAGGTGGCGAATACACCGTTATTGTGGACCCCGTTCTGGCCGGGGTGTTTGCTCACGAAGCCTTCGGACATTTATCTGAGTCGGACTTTGTTTATCAGAATGAGCAGCTACAGAAGGTCATGGCCCTGGGTCGAAGATTCGGCGGTAAGCTGCTCAACATCGTTGATGATGCCACTATCCCCGAGTTAAGGGGAAGCTATAAATATGATGATGAGGGAACGCCAGGGGCGAAGACATACCTCATTCACGAAGGCGTCCTGGTGGGAAGGCTTCATTCCAGGGAGACAGCGGCCAGGATGGGTGAGAAAGCTACGGGAAATGCGCGTGCCATCAGCTACCGCTTCCCTCCCATAGTCCGCATGACCAACACCTTCATTGAGGGCGGCGATGCCTCTCTCGAGGAAATGCTCAGCGAGGTCAAAGACGGGGTCTATGCCAAAGACTGGTACGGAGGACAGACCAGCCTGGAGATGTTCACTTTCTCTGCCGGGGAGGCATACATGATTCGCGACGGGAAACTGGCCGAGCTGAGGCGCCCGGTGGTATTGAGCGGCAATGTTTTTGTTACCTTGAACAACATAGATGCCATTGGCAATGACCTGAGCATGAACCAGGGTGGAGGTTGTGGCAAGGGAGGGCAGTCCCCGTTGCCTGTCTCTAACGGCAGCCCGCATATCAGGATTCGTCGTTGTCTGATTGGAGGCAGATA
>CAZJGF010000028.1:0-13425 GCA_964545665.1 uncultured Dehalococcoidales bacterium | reverse complement strand
TCTCTAACGGCAGCCCGCATATCAGGATTCGTCGTTGTCTGATTGGAGGCAGATAAGCGATAAATGCTAAATCCTAAGCCCGAAATCCTAATCAAATCCCAATGACCCAGAATAAAAATTCGAAACAATATGACCTGGAAGAGAGAACATTGCAATTTGCAGGATCCACTCTTCGTTTTTACAGCGAGTTACCAAAGACGGTCATTTGTGGAGAAATTGGGAAGCAATTAATCCGAGCAGCAACCTCGGTCGGAGCAAACTATATAGAGGCAAATGAAGCCCTAGGTAAGAAAGACTTCTTGATGAGAATCAAGATATGCCGTAAAGAGGCCAAAGAGTCTGGATATTGGTTAAAGCTTGCAGAAGCAAATGATCCTGATTTGGGAAAAGAACGAGACATATTGCTCGCAGAGTCTATAGAATTGATGAAGATATTCGGTTCGATATTAACAAAGAGCCGGTAGTTTTGGATTTAGTTCTTTGAAAGTTGACATTGTTTAGGATTTAGATATTAGAATTTAAGATGGAACGTCTTTGGGAGATTATTGGCTCAGCACGGAAGGTAGCTGAGCAAGCTGAAGTTTTCTGGGTGTCCTCTCAGGAAACACCAGTGCACTTTGAAGCTAACAAATTAAAGCAAGTCCAGACCAAGGAGAGCAGTAGCGTTGCCTTGCGAATTATCAAGGAAGGCAAGGTTGGTTTTTCAGCGGCTAGCGGCCCTGGTGGGGCAGGGAAAAGCAGTTCACCTTCGCCTAACCTCTCCCTTCGAGAGAGAGGGGTCTCAAGGGATTTGATCAGCATGGCTGTGGAAACATCCCTGTTTGGAAATCCAGCCAGATTTCAATTTCCTTCTTCGAGGAACTATCCTGAGGTGAGCGTCTTTGACCCTCGGATAGAAAAGGTAACTATGGAGGAAATGATAGAGCTGGGCAATGAGCTCATAGCTAAAGTGAGGGGACATACTCCTGATATACTCTGTGATGTTGAGGTGACCAAGGGAACAAGCTCAATCCACATAACTAATTCTGAGGGTGGCGAGGCGAGCTATGATAAGAGCTTTTTCGGCCTCGGGCTGGAAGGCGTTCTTATCCAGGATACAGATATGCTTTTTGTTGGTGATAGCGAAAGCTCCTGTCATCTGCTTGATACGGTCGAACCGGTAGCTGATAGGGTGGTCGGACAGTTAGATCTGGCTAAAAGGAAAGCCACGGCGTCTACCAAGCCCCTGCCAGTTATCTTCACCCCTCTGGGTGTGGCCAGTGCCTTTTCAAGCCCGATAGCGCTCGCTCTTAACGGCAAGACGGTTCTTGAAGGAGCTTCGCCTTTGAAGGAAAGATTAGGAGAGCTGGTTTTTGACACAGAGTTCACCTTGTGGGATGATGCTACGTTAGACTACTGTTTGGGGAGCTCTCCTTGCGATGATGAAGGGGTGCCCAGCGAACGGTTGTCGCTGATTGAAAGCGGCGTGGTGTCGCATTTCTTCTACGATTTGCAAACAGCGGCTTCAGCCGGGATTGAAAGCACAGGCAGTGGCCGGAGAGCCAGTGGCACAGGGCAAGTAAAGCCGGCGATAAGTTCCTTGGTGATAAAAGAAGGAGATATTCCTTTTCGCAGCATGGTGGAGGATATGAAAGAAGGTCTAATCGTGGAGCAGCTCATAGGGGCAGATCAGGGCAACGTTCTGGGCGGCAACTTTGGTGGCAACGTTCTGTTAGGATATAAGGTAGAAAATGGGGAAATAGTAGGCCGGGTAAAAGATACCATGATTTCCGGGAACATCTATCAAGTCTTTAAGCAGCACATTGGTATCGGGTGCGAGGCAAGGTGGGTTAATGGAGTTTTGTGGACTCCTTATTTGTATTGTCCCCGGTTATCAGTGTCAGCGAAATAGAGGGAGGTGAGCAATGATGGCCACGAATAAGAAGCGAGATAACCTCTACAAGCTTTACAAGCAACCACGCCCTAAGAACTGCGATATGCTGGCTTCTTGGCCAGGCATTGGCGATGTTTCCTTAATAGTGGCAAGGTATTTGAAACAGAAATTGGGAGCAGTGGAGATAGGGGAAATCGACCCGGTCAACTTCTTTGAGCCCGTAGGCGTCATGGTAGAAGATAATGTAGTGGAAAAACCTCGTTTTCCTGAGAGCAAGTTCTATTACTGGCATGGTAGTAGGGGTCACAAAGCTTTGGTGTTATTCATTGGCGAGGAGCAGCCTAGCTCCAAAGGATATGAAATGGTTGACTGTGTTTTAGATGTAGCCCGGAAGTTTAGAGTGAACAGGATATATAGTTGTGCTGCGGCGATAACGCGGATTCACTATAGCGAAGAATCAAAGGTCTGGGGGTGTGCTACAAAGCGGGAGTTAATCAGTGAGTTAAGCAAATACGGGGTTGTTCTTAAAGGTGATATACGCATCGCAGGGTTGAATGGGCTGATACTGGGGATGGCTAAGGAACAGGATATGGAAGGCATTTGCTTGCTAGGTGAGGTGCCAAGTTATGCTACCCAAATAGCAAATCCCAAAGCTTCGTTGGCTGTTCTTGAAGTGCTAACTGAAATGCTGGGAATTGGGATTGACTTCACCGAGCTTAGCAATCTGGCTAGACAATCAGAGGAGGAGATGGAAAGGATAGCTAAGCAGGCTACGGCGGCATTTATTGACCAATTTACTGAACCCATCTGGCAGCAAGATGAAGAGGAAGACGAAGAGGAGGATGAAGATGAAGATGAAGAGGAAGAGTGATGTAGCCGAAATTGACCAACAGAGCCAGGGGTGTTATCATCGAATCAGATGTCAGCTTTGACCGAGCTTCACCAAGAAATTGCAGATTGTCAAGATTGTGACTTGGCCAAATCTCGTACCAAAGTAGTGCCTGGCGAGGGCCCTGAAGATGCTGATTTGCTCTTTATCGGCGAGGCGCCAGGGTGGTACGAAGACCAGCAAGGGCGCCCCTTTGTGGGGTCAGCGGGGGCATTTCTGGATGAGTTGTTGGCCTCAATTGGCTTATCTCGACAGCAAGTTTACATTGCTAATGTGATTAAGTGCCGCCCTCCGGGGAATCGTGACCCTCTGCCTAGCGAAATAAGGGCTTGCTGTAAGTGGCTCGACCGCCAAGTGGAAATAATTCAACCTAAAATGGTCGTTACTCTGGGCCGTTATTCTCTGGCGAGGTATTTCCCTAATGAGAGCATAGGCAAGACTCATGGAAAAGCACGAAAGATAGGCGATGTAATCTACTACCCTATGTATCATCCCGCTGCCGCCCTTCACCAAGGTAGTCTGCGCAGGACTATCGAAGCCGATATGCTTCGGATACCGGAAGTATTGACTCAAGCTGAAGAAGTGGCTGAGGTCGGTACTGGAGCTCAGCAATTGAACTTGTTTTAGACTCAACTATGTCAACACAGAAGTTAAGGATAGTCCCCTTAGGTGGACTGGGCGAAATCGGCAGAAACATGATGGTCCTGGAATACGCCGATGACATCATTATCATTGATGCTGGGCTGATGTTTCCCAGTGAGGAGATGCTGGGAGTTGACCTGCTCATCCCGGATATCAGTTATCTGCTACAAAAACAGCAAAAGCTGAGAGGCATTATCATTACTCATGGGCATGAGGACCATATTGGTGCCTTGCCTTACATTCTGCCGCGTCTTGATCTTCCTGTTTACGCTACCAGGCTTACCAGAAAGTTAATCTCAATTGAGCTTAAACATCGTGGCATTAAAAGCAAGGCAAATATAAATGTGGTTCACGCTGGTAGCAGGGTGACTTTGGGCAGCTTCACTGTAGAGTTTTTCCCCGTTTGCCATAGTATCCCCGATTCTGTGGGACTGGTTATTCGCACCCCGGTGGGGGTCGTGGTGCACAGTGGTGACTTCAAAATTGATTATACTCCTGTGATTGGTGGTCCGACTGACCTCAATCGTTTGGCTCACTTAGGAACAAAACAGGTTTTGCTGCTCCTTTCCGACTCCACCTATGCGGAACTTGCTGGATATACCCCTTCTGAGATGGTGGTAAGCGATACTCTGGACCATATTGTAGCCAGGGCTTCGGGAAGAGTAATCATAACCACATTCTCGTCCCTTATCTCTCGCATTCAGCAGGTGATTGATGTTGCTGTCAAACATAATCGTTATGTGTTCATCACCGGTCGCAGCATGGAAGAGATCGTGAATGTGGCGGTGGAAGCGGGCTATCTTGCAATTCCCCCCAATGTCCTTTGCCGCTCTGACGAACTCAAGCGTTTGCCGCACAATCGAATAGTCGTGTTAACCACAGGAAGTCAGGGTGAACCTACCTCTGCCCTGGTGCGTATGGCTAATCGAGACCATAATCAAATTCAAATCGTCCCTGGTGACACAGTAGTGATGTCGGCCACTCCAGTTCCCGGCAACGAAGCGCTGGTTAACAAGACGATAGATAGCCTGTTCCGACAGGGGGCTGATGTAATCTACGGCAAAGTATCTCAAGTTCACGTTCATGGGCATGGCAGTCAGGAGGAGCTAAAGCTCTTATTCGGTCTAGTTAAGCCTAAATTCTTCATCCCTGTTCATGGTGAGTATCGCCACTTGAGAGTGCATGGCAAACTGGCTGAGAGTCTGGGTATGCCGAAAGATAACATCTTTGTTCTTGAGGACGGCGACATACTTGAGTTGGGACAGGAAGGAGGGAGCGTCGTTGGCAGAATTCCCGTAGGCGATGTCTATGTAAATGGCCTGTTCACTGGTGAGCTGGATAGCGCTGTGCTTCGTGACCGCAAATTGCTGTCAAGAGACGGGGTTGTTGTGGTCACCCTGGCTATTGATAGCAACAAGGGCAAATTGGTGGGCAAGCCTCATATTGAAACGCGCGGTTTTATCGAAGCCGATGAGAATCAAGCATTGATAGAGAAGAGTCAAGATGTGGTAGTAGCCGCTCTAAATGGTAATGAGAAGCACCTGATTGAGCAAGGTTTCATTAAGGCTAAGGTGAGAAACTCGTTGATGAAATTCCTCTATGAGCAGACTCATCGCCGCCCGGTTATTATTGCCGTGGCTGTGGGAGTAGGGAAGCCCTCAACGGAGAAACATGCCTGAAGCGAAACGCAAGAGCTCACCCAAGCCAAAGCGAAAGAAGCTGAAAAGCCAGCCAGCAGCGCGGGGTCGCCTTTTTGCTTCACCGGTGCTGAGAAGGCTCATATTAGTTGTAGTTACCATGGTATTGCTGTACTTGTTTGTGCCCACCCTTATCAAATTGGGGACTGCTGCCTGGCAAGGGTCTGTTGAACTGTTTGGAGCAGGTTTGGTCATATTGGCTGCCGCTGTGGGTGTATTGGTCTGGGTGATATGGCGAGGCTTTTCTGTCTTGGAAAGGCACTGGAACTGGTTTCTGGGAGGGGCCATCCTAGCTTTGGCTTTGTGGGGAATGTTTTCCTTTTTCTCCCCTGGAGGAGGCACTCCACAGCAAGTTAGTCTAGGAGGCAAGTTCGGTCAAAGCATAATAGGTGCTTCTGACATCATAGGAGGTCTCAGAATAGCCGGGCTTGTTCTTCTGGGTATCATTCTTGTAGTTCCACGCAGGTTCTGGCGCAGGCTGAAGAATGCTCTTAAGGGTGGCCGACGGCCTGTTGCCAAACCGGCACAACCGCGTCCTAAAGTGGTTCCGGCTACAGATGAACCTATCTCCGGTGAAGCAGGCCATGGGATTGCCAGGGTAGAAGCAAGACCTGCTGTAACCTCTCCGCCCCGAGCCACTGCCAGCGAGCTGTGGCGGTCTCAGCGTGAGCCAATTCTCACTCCCAGCGGTTGGCAGCTCCCACCCATTGACGTCTTAGATAAACCAATTGAGGTGGAGCTGAACAGAGACGATGTAGACAAGCGCGCCCAGCTTATCGAGGAAGCGTTGAACAGTTATGGTGTTGAAGCTAGCGTGGTGGAGATAAACATGGGCCCTACTGTGACGCAATTCGGCGTTGAGCCGGGATGGGATCGGAAATATAAGAAAGTCACTGAGAGGGGACAGGAGCGACAGGAAGAGGTCTCTAGAACCAGGATTAGGGTGGACCGCATTACTTCTCTAGGCAATGACTTAGCTTTGGCCTTGGCTGCTCCAAGCATTAGAATTGAAGCCCCCGTGCCTGGGAAATCAATGGTGGGCATCGAGGTTCCTAATACTACTTTTGGCTCAGTTGCCCTTCGCAGTGTGATAGAAACCACCGTTTTCCAAAAGATTAAGGCCAGGTCGCGGCTGGCCAGCGCTCTGGGTAAGGGTGCTGGTGGTGAGGCAGTGGCCGCGGATCTAGCCAAGATGCCTCATTTGCTTGTTGCCGGGGCTACTGGGAGCGGCAAGACTGTTTGTCTAGATTCTATCATTTGTTGTTTGCTGGTTCACAACAGCCCCGATGATATTCGGTTCATTATGGTTGACCCTAAAAGGGTGGAGTTGGTGGTGTTTAATGGGCTGCCTCACTTAGCTGCTCCAGTGGTTGTGGATACTGACAGAGCCATAAAGGCCCTGAGATGGCTCAGTCAGGAGATGGACAGGCGATATCGCAAGTTTGCTGAAGCGGGAGTGCGCAACATTGAGGGTTATAATAAGGACCGCTCCCCTGGTGAGGCGTTACCCTATTTGGTGCTTATCATTGATGAGCTGGCCGATTTAATGATGGTGGCCTTTGATGAGGTAGAACATGCCCTTTGTCGACTGGCTCAGCTGGCTCGGGCCACTGGCATTCATCTTATCGTAGCGACCCAGCGCCCTTCAGTGGACGTGGTTACCGGACTTATCAAGGCTAATTTCCCTACTCGCATCAGCTTTGCGGTTACCTCACAGGTGGATTCGCGGACTATCCTCGACACGGTTGGTGCTGAGAAACTGCTGGGGAGAGGTGATATGCTTTACATGCCGAGCGAAGCCAGCAGGCCCAAGCGTCTTCAGGGAAGCTTTGTCGCCGATGCTGAGATTGAAAGATTGGTACACTTCTGGGGAGAGCAACGTAAGCCCGAGGTGGGTCTGGTCAATTTTGATGAGGTAGCCGAGCCTGCCAGCTTAAGTCAAAAGATAGCTACAGCCCCAGATCCTCTTCTGGAAGAGGCAAAACGCCTGACACAGGAGCATAAACATATATCTACTTCATTCTTGCAGCGACGACTGCGTATTGGCTATCCCAGGGCGGCTCGGCTTATGGAACTGCTAGAGCAGGAAGGCTTGGCAGAAACATCTCACCCCAAGGAGGAAAGTTAAGCCCCAAATTTATCTAGCTTCAGGGCATTAGCCATAGCTAGAGGCATGATCGCTACAGCCGCGAAGCGACCTAGGCCCCCGCCAAGGCAAGCTCGCTCTGAGAACTCAGTCACCGAGTCGGAACGACACCATTTAGACCTCAGCATGAAGGGAACTGGATGCCAGCTGTGCATGGCCAAAGTTGCCGGGGTAGAATGGTCTCCAGTGACAATGAGAACATCTGGGTCCAAGTTGATCAGGTCAGCGAGAGCGGCGTCAACCTCCTCAATGGCGTGAACTTTGGCCTCGAAGTCGCCATCCTCTCCCCTTGAGTCGGTGGTTTTGAAATGGATGAAGAAGAAATCGTAGTGGTCATAGTGCTGACGCAAGCTCTTTAGCTGGTCTGTCATATTGTCGCCTGCTGGCAGTAACTGCATTCCCACCAGCTTGGCCAAGCCACGGTACATAGGGTATATGGCGATGGCGGCCGGTTTCAGCTTGTAGATTTCAGGCATGGATGGAATATCTGGGTGTTGAGAAAAACCTCGCAGCAGCACCATATTGGCCGGAGCTCTATCTTGCAGCAAGCCTTTAGCTCTGGACACAAACTCGTTGACTATTTCTGCCGTTCTCTGTGCCGGAGCTGATAGAGCATCTACTTCCTTTGGAGCCAGCGCTACTTGCTGAGGGTCGGAATCTGCTAGTTCGGGTGATAAGCCTTCCCCTCGCAGGATAAGGACGAATCTGTGTTCCTTTACCGGCGTGACCGCGATTTCGGCTCCGCTGATAGCAATTCCTTCATTTAGTAACTGACATAGTTCAGTATTTGTCTCTGTGCTGATCCGCCCTGCTCTTCTATCAGTAATGATTCCATTGTCATCAATAGTGCAGAAGTTGCCTCTGGCGGCGATATCTGCCGGGTTTAGCTCCAGGTCTATTCCTAAGGCGGCCACAATTCCACGTCCAACCGTGTATTTGATGGCGTCATAACCAAAGATTGCCAGATGTCCTGGCGCACTCCCTGGCGTGATTCCTGGGCTTACGGGGTCTATGAGGCCGCAAATCGACTCTTTAGCTACGCGGTCAAGATTTGGCTTGTTAGCTGACTCGAGCTCTGTCTTGCCGGTTTGTGGGTGAGGCAATCCGCCTACGCCATCAATCACCAAAAGCACTATCTTGGATGGTGATGCGTGGGAAAGCTTCTTCAGATGTTCAAAGCCAATCATTATGTTCGCTATTTTACTTCCTAAGTTCATGGTTTGACAAGCCATGCCGCTGACACGTAGCATAGAAGCTTGTTGGTGCCACAAAACGAAGCACGAAAGCTTATCTTGGGAGTAGACCTCGGTGGCACAAAGATTGCCACTGCTCTGGCTACTGCCGAGGGTGAAATCCTCACTCGGGGATATTGCCCTACTCTGGGTGAGGCTGGGTCTCAGGACATAACAGGCAGCATACTCAGGACTATTGAGGAGACTATGTCTTTGGGCAAAGTTCGGGTGTCTCAGTTATTAGGCATAGGCATTGCTGCTGCTGGTATCATAGATTCGGACAGGGGCATGATTATTACCTCCCCCAACATTCCTAACCTACGTGAAGTGCCATTGAAACACGCTGTCGAACAGAGGGTTGGCATCCCTACCTATGTGGGCAATGATGCCACCCTGGCTGCCTTGGGAGAGTGGTACTTTGGACTGAAGAAAAGTGTCCCTAACCTTATTTACATCACCGTTAGCACTGGCATTGGAGGAGGCATTATTGCCGACGGCAAGCTGTACACTGGGGCTTGTGGCATTGCTGGCGAGATTGGCCACATGACCATAGATGTGAATGGGCCACACTGCAACTGTGGGAATATTGGTTGCTGGGAAGCTCTGGCCTCGGGCACTGCCTTGGCCAGAGAAGCAATAAGGGAAATTGGGAAAGGTGCTAATACATCCATTGCTGAAATTGTAGGTGGCGATTTAAGCAGGATTGATGCCAAAGTTGTCTTCCAAGCAGCCGAGGGAGGAGATGAACTAGGTAAGAAGCTAATCTCTCGCTTGGCCTATTACTTTGGGGTAGGCTTGGCTAATCTAGTCAACATTTTTGCCCCTGAGCTAGTTCTGATAGGCGGCGGCGTAGCCAAGATGGGTGATTTGCTGCTCCAGCCAGCAATAGACCTAGTTAAGGAAAGAGCCTACGTCGCCTTAGCGTATGACGTTGAAATCAGGCCAGCTTTGCTGGGAGACGACTCCGGTGTGCTGGGCGCAGTAGCTTATGTTCTTGGGCATTCAGGACAGATGTAATGCTCTTCTTTCCAAACGAGTAGTCCGTCTTATTTCGGAGCCATTGAGCAATTACCTGTTTTCGTGGTACAATATGGCAACTGAGCGATAGGAGGTAATAGTCATGCCTATTGTACATGGCAGCCTAGGTCTGATTGTAGGAATAGCTAGCCTGATTTTCGGTATCATAGTGATGCTGTTCCCGAGAATCCTCAACTATCTAGTGGGTATTTATCTTATTATAGTCGGCCTAATAGCAATCATTGCTTACGCTACCTAGAGCCAGAGCAGCAAGGCATCGCGCTTTGCGTATCACATGACCAGGTTACTCGAGAACAGCAGTAGTAAGCTTGTTCATCCTATCCCAGTCCACATCTAAACCTAGGCCAGGCTTCTGAGGTATGCTCACATATCCGTCGACATCAAGAGTAATGGTATCCTTCATCGCTGTGTCCATGATACCTTCAGGTATTGGCATCTCAAAGAATTCGCCATTGCTGATTGCGCCCATCAGTTGAAGATTAGCTGCCTGAACCAGGGGGAAGCCAAAGCAGTGTGCTTCGAAGTTGCGCCCGAAGCCCTCAGCCAGGGTGGCCAGTTTCTTGGCCCAGGTTATTCCTTGGCGGCCAGCGTCAGCACGCACCAGGTCGAAAGCACCTCGGGATATGTAGTCGGCGTAATTGCCAAGGCTAAGGCGCAGCGAATCAACACCGAGAATCGGTACATCGAGGTTGCGACACAGCTCAATGTAGCCCTCAACATCAGCCTCGGGTATTGGCTCCTGGTACCAATAGAAGTTCAACTCATCAAGGACTCTGCCCACTCTAAGGGCGGTACGTCGGTCGTATAGACCTAGGGGATCAAGCATCAAGTCGATATCGTCGCCAACCGCTTTGCGGACTGCCCGGCATAAATCGATATCGCGGTCTGGTTCGCCCCAGGGATGGAGTTTTATAGCGGTAAAGCCTTGCTGCTTCAAGGACTCTGTTGACTTTAGATAGGCGTCTATATCTGGCAAGGTGTGAGTGACCCCATATGCTCGAACACGCTCTCGAAAACCACCCAGAAGTCGATAGATAGGCAAGTTTAACGCCTTGCCGGCAATGTCCCAAAGGGCTGCGTTGATACAGCCGGCAGCCTGTATTGATATGTAGGAGCGGGTAGTTCTGAAAGTGCGGTTCCATATACGTTCAATATTGAGAGGGTCTTCGCTGATAATGTAAGGCTTCATCGCTAGAATAAGCTCTCCGAGCAGTTTGGGAGGCTGCCCCCAGCTACAGTAATCAATGTTGCCTTCAATCCCCTCGTCGGTGAAGATCCTAACCACTCCACCCTCGGCCCGGTAACTTCCATAAAAGGTCAACTTCAGCTCGCGGCCCATATCGATTAATTGAACTTTGACATCTGTTACTTTCACGTATATGGCTCCTTTAACATAGCAACAATGTTATCCTTTGCTTCTGGGCCATAGGGTCATCACATGCTGGTGTATCAGATGTAGATAGCTTGCTCGACTTGCTGATGTCATCATCCGTGTTCTCAAGATATAGTCTCCTGCTCACAGCGGTAAGTTCCTAAGAGTGCTCTTTTGGTTCAGCAACAATTTTGAACTTGGGTACAGTAAACTCTTCATTGATGTCCTCCCATATTACCTCTACCGGCATATCGCATTCTATCTCTTCAGGGTCACAGCCAACTATGTTACTCAATAGGTGTGGTCCCTCCTTGAGCTCTATTATGGCAGTTACGTATGGAAGGTCGGTCTCGAAAGCTTTGTGAAAGGCTTGGTGATAGACAACAAAAGTGTAAATCTTTCCTTTGCCACTGGCCACTATCCACTCCGTGTCATGCGAATAGCATAATGGGCAAAGGATGGATGGTGGCCAGCGGATATGCTGGCAATTTCGGCATTTCTGGAATCGCAACTGGTGCTTCCTACAACCATCCCAGAATGGCTTGGTATCTGCATTTGGCTGGGGCAATGGCTTCTGGTATGTCATTTGTAGCTAAATTTTCCTCAAAATGGTGCAACAATGTGTTTGCAATATCCCGCCATTATCGCTGCATAGGATAATCTCAGGCGCTTTAGTATTGGTCTTGGCTCCCAATTGTCTGTCTCCGCAGCGCCCCATTAGCTGCATGGCTGCCTCAGCTAGCGGGGTGAGCCCCATAAAGTAGGCTTCGGAGAGTTGTCCTCCCGAGGTGTTGACAGGCAATCTTCCTCCTGGCTCAATCGTGCCGTCCTTGAACCAGTCTAGGCCCTCGCCAGGCCCAAAGAAGCCATAGTCCTGCAGAGTAATCTCTACCGTGTAGGTGAAGCAATCATAGATCTCACAGGCGTCTATGTCACTGAGGGTAATCTCCGCTATCTTGAACGCCGTTTCGCCAGCTACCTTGGCACCAGTAGGCCCAGCCATGTAGAGCGCCTGGTCAATATAGCACGACAGGTTGTGCTGACCGATTCCCATGACGGCCACAGGCTGCTGTCTGAGGTCCCGAGCTCGCTCAACAGAAGTCACCACATAAGCTCGTCCGCCATCGCTGATTAGACAGCAATCGGCAACTCTGAACGGCTCCACCAACCACTTGGAGTTATAATAGTCCTCAGTAGTCAGTGGGCGGTCATGGAACATGGCTCGTGGGTTTAGATTGGCCCAGTTGCGCTGTCCCACAGCTATTTGCTTCCAGGTTTCAGGTCCGGTGCGGAAGGTGTGCATAGCTCTCCGAGCAGCCATGGCATAGTCAGCAAGTGCTCCGAATTGGCCAAATACGGCTCTGTCAACGTTTATCTCATCGAAGAAACGGTTATTTGAAAGAGCATTGTCTGCGTAGGCGACAACGACATAGTGGCACAGCCCAGCCTCGAGAACTCCAAGGGCGTGGGCTAGATGGGATCGGGCGCAGTTAGCCTCCTGGCTCAGGTATTTCGGAGCTAAGCCCAAATGCTGAGCTATAATATAGGGCGTCACCTCTCTTTCACCCTGAGCTGGCTGAAAGTAGCGATAAGAGATTAGCCCATCAATGTCTTCTCTTCTTAGACCAGCATCCTTGATTGCGTTGGCACAGGCCTCGACATAGAAGCTGAGGGCTGACCTTCCCGGAACCCGCCCCTGATCGGTATAACCTATGCCTACGATAGCGTAGTTATCTTTCAGACTTATCGGCATAACTTACGTGCTGCCTTGACTCTTTTCTATGCTTGGCACTGCTTCAAACTGAGTTTCTTGGGGCCTCCAAACCACTTCTTCTCCAGAGGAGAATTTGAGTTTCCACGCTAATTCGAATTCCCAGTATGCTTTGTTTTCTTGCTCCCTTTTGTCATTAAGTTGATCAATGATTCCAGCTTCGATGGGGAAGTTAACCTTTATCTTACTAGGCCCAAGTCTTCTGAGCTGGTAACTAGATGCCGGTTCAGATAGCCTTAAATCTTGGCTGATTGTTTGTGCGTCAAGCCTGGCAGAACCTCGGAGCTCTACTACTGACAAATCCCAAAGTAGATCATTGGATAGTTCAAGAATCACAATCACCTTTTCCATTTCAGTGTCAGCGGTTAACTCCGTGACTCTAATGCTTAAGCGATTGGCATAATCTTGCTTCTGAGCTCTCATCAAGGATGAGCCACTGGTTTCGAAACTTATTTTCTGTTGTTGAACGTTAGCCACGATGTCGTCCCAAGGTAGTTTTTTCCAAGGAACTGCTGATAACATCAAACCTATAGCTAAGAACAGAAGAATTGACCACGGAGCCGAAGATGCTCCTGTCCTAATGGCAATGGCGATAAGAAGAGTACCGAGAACGAATCGGCCAATCCTCCAACTCGTCCCTTCGTAAAACCGTCTGCTACTTCCCATCAAGCGCATTGTGCCGAGATAGACTAGCCTTTCTTGTAGCTGTATTATGGTGGGCAGTAGAGGACTTGAACCTCTGACCTCCTGTGTGTAAAACAGGCG
>CAZJGF010000027.1:2988-15827 GCA_964545665.1 uncultured Dehalococcoidales bacterium | reverse complement strand
CTTGGTCACCATTTTTCCTTCACCTAGCTGGCTTATGGAGTAGTTTTGGCAGAAGAGGCAGCTCAAATTGCAATTGGTGAAAAATATAGTGCCTGAGCCATGTTTACCTACCAGTGGTGTCTCCTCACCAAAGTGAGGGCCGTAACTGGATACCATAGCCTGCCGTGGTGTACGACACTTACCTACTTTATCTTGGAGACGGTCTATGCCACAGTGGTGAGGGCAAACCTGGCAGCTTTGTAGTAAGGATTTTGCTGCCTCTATTCGTTCCTTCAGCTTCCCTCTGTGGTAGAGTTCTAGATAAGCTGCCACATGCCCCTCGCCAGATGAGGAGTAGATGTTGTGAGGGCTTCCCTTCCCCTATTTCAGCTATTCCTCAGCGCTTGGCTTCCTTTTTTTCCTGACTACCTCTACCTCTGAGGGTAGCATGAGTTCAGAGGCTATTTTTGTCTTTCTAGCCCCCTTCTTAGGTTTCTTTGGTTCCTTCCAGCTGTAATCTCGTTTACCCATGATTCCACCTTGTGCCCCTCGCCGGATAAGAAGGATGGGTCGGCGAGGGTCATCTCCTTTATTTGTCTCTCCCCAGACAAGGAGTGGATGTCGGGAGGGCCTCCTTCGTTTGTAACTTCGTCCAAGCTGATTTTGCTGCCTCTATTTCGGCTGCTTTTCTATTCTTCCCAGTGCCCTGCCCCAGCACTTTGCCTTCGACAAGCACTGACACGGTGAATTGCTTCTCATGGTCCGGGCCAGTAGCTTTCATTAGATGGTAAGTTGGTGACGAATGGTTCTCGCTTTGAGTGAACTCCTGCAATAGCGCCTTGTAGTTGGGGCTTATCTCTCCTTGCTTTATTCTGTTTAGATTTGGTTCAAGTTGCCTGAGTATGAATTCCTTGGCTTTGGCTAGTCCTTGGTCAAGGTATATAGCCCCGATTAACGCCTCTATGCAGTTTGCTAGGTTGCCTTGCTTTTTTCTTCCCCCGCTTATCTCCTCACCACGCCCCAAAAGGAGCAGGTCGCCAAGTTTGAGTGAAAAAGCCACCTTGGCTAAGGTCTGGCGGCAAACCAGGGTGGCGCGGATTGCAGTCAGTTCCCCTTCGGACAGTTCAGGAAACTCTTTGTACAACTTCTCCGCTGCCACAAAGTCAAGCACAGCATCGCCTAAAAATTCCAACCGCTCATTGTTGGACAAGGCGAAATCTGGGTTTTCATTAAGGTAGGAACTGTGAACAAAAGCCTGCTTCAACAAAGCCTCATCGTTAAAGGAGATCCCTGAAATCTCTCGGTAGTTGTCCCCATTAGTCATTTTGGAAGTCCCTCTCAAGTATAGCAACAAGAGTCTGGCTAGCTCAACTTCTGCTCTCGCTTAAATGGATGGCACGTGATTTTGAACTGACGCTATGCTGGTTTCATTATGAATGTCTACAGCAAAATTGTAGCATAGAGACACTTGACGTCATCCCAACCCAGCTGAGAAAGTCAGGCAAAGGCTGAAATACAAGGAGGGTGGACAATATTGACCTCACCGGGCATTGGCCTATCCCTCAGGCGTTTAGGTGGCTTGGTGTGCTATCAGGGCAAAAACCTACAAACATTCAAACCAATTTGTTTCACATCTGTATTGGGAAAATCCATTCACAATGCTTTAGCGTTTAAAAAGTCCATATTTACAGTTACTCCCAGGCCAGGCTTTTGCGGGATATCTATGTAGCTGTCTTTGAGGGTGAACTTCTCGTACGTTGCTTCCTCACGGAGGGGATTCGGCGAGCGATCATACTCAAAGAAAGGTTCTGGGGGATTCATTTTGCCAGGTACGTTAGGTATTGCTGCATAGCAATGTAGCGCAGCAGCTATAGCTACATTTGTTCCCCAAACGTGTGGAATACACTGGATATTCCAGGCACTGGCCATAGCTACTATCTTCTGCATCTCAGTGAATCCACCGGCTATGCAAACATCAGGCTGGAGAATGTCTACAGCACGCCGGGTGATAAGCTCGCGGAATCCGTAGCGTGTGCACTCACATTCTCCCCCGGCTATACGGATAGTGGTGTTGTTCTTAACCTCGATGCTGCCCTCGATATCTTCCGGGGGAACTGGCTCTTCAAACCAGTAGATGTTGTATGGCTCCATCTGTCTGGCTAATCTGATGGCTTCGGTGGCATCATACGCACAGTTGGCATCCACCATAAGTTTCACATTGTCTCCTATGGCTTTTCTGATAGCTTTGAGAATGTCCAGATCCTCTTCTGGTGATACGGTACCGATCTTATATTTCATGGCGAAGAATCCTTCCTGCTTGTACCCCATTGCTTCTTGTACGAGTGCCTCCTTAGCGTTTCTAACGTTTGGTCTGTAGAGGCCGGTAGCATAAGCGTGAGCCTTGTCTCGGTATGCTCCCCCTAGAAGCTTATACACTGGTAAGCCAAGGGTCTTGCCTTTGATGTCCCAAAGAGCGATGTCAATGGCGCTTAGAGCCTCGATCAATATCCCTTTTTGAGAGTTCATCCTCATAAACCCATAGGTGGTGTCCCATAGGACGGAGCTATTAAAAGGGTCTTTGCCCAAAATCATGGGTGCACAGTAGCTCTCAACGGCTTTGGCTATAGTTCTGGCTGGGCCAAAGGATTCTCCAACGCCCTCGACACCTTGGTCAGTGGAGACAATGACGATTGTTGTCTGCCTGGTATTTATCCAACCTTGTGAAAAGGCAAAAGACGTGTTTCCAAGTGGCTGTTCGAGTGCGTAGGCTTTGACACGAGTTATCTTCATTTCGTCACCTCCAGTTCCTTGGCTATTTTATTAGTCTCGTTGCTTTTACATAACACGGCTGCCGTATTGTACCAGTATGCTCCGGTTTTTGCTGTTAGTTACTATGGCTTTGTCAGCATCTAGGTGTTCAGTGAATGGAATGCAACAACCTGAAGTTGGGTTACCTACCCAAATGGTTTGAGGTGCCAGCAAGAATCAGTGATGATATTGATGTTGTAACGAAAACACTGGGAAAGGCAAAGGATTATTATACAATTCCTAAGGATTAATAGTATAATTGCTGGATTTTTGCTGAGATTTATTGCCTGATGCCCATGGTTGCCGCAGGCCAGACTAGTGGAATGACGGAAATGTTGCCGTCTTCTTTTTTGACAGGTCACCTGTGGCGGAAAACATTGCAAGATCAGCCTGTGTGGCACGGGCTGGTGTGCTTCTCGTGAGGGCTTGTTGAAGGTTTCACGCTA
Organism: uncultured Dehalococcoidales bacterium; assembly: GCA_964545665.1. GTDB lineage: Bacteria > Chloroflexota > Dehalococcoidia > GIF9 > AB-539-J10 > CAZJGF01. The sequence goes on along the minus strand of CAZJGF010000027.1, from coordinate 12,594 downwards.
TATGACAGGCCAGAGAGAGCGAGGAATTTCACAGCAGAAGGTCATAGAAGGAGGATGAATTGGGAAAAAGAAAAGTGAAGAGAAAAAAAAGGATTGTGACGCACCCAGAAAACTGCTCCGGATGTTCAGCCTGTCAATTAGCCTGTTCCTTTCTCCTCACTGGAGTATTCAATCCGTTGAAAGCGTACATAAAGATCAACTGGTCTGGCGACTTAGACAGGTGTATCAACTTTACGGATGAGTGCACCAACTGTGGTGCTTGTGTCAAATACTGCAATTATGGAGCATTAGAACTAGAGGAGTGTAGATGATGAGTTATTACGGGTATGCTGGTAATATCCTGCACGTGGATTTGACGAGTAACGCTGTCAAAAAAGAGGAACTTGATGTCGAAATGGCCAAGAAATTTCTCGGTGGTCAGGGTATCAGTAGCAAATTGGCCTACGATTTGATAAAACCTGGAATTGATCCATTGTCACCAGAGAACGTGTTAGTCTATGGTGTAAGTCCCTTTACTGGCACCTTTATGCCGGGATTTCCAAGAGCTGGGATGGTAAGCAAATCACCACTTACTGGCCTTTTTGTAGAATCCAATTCTGGAAATTCGATTGGACCTATGCTGAAATATGCTGGTTACGACCATTTAATCATAACCGGTCGGGCTAAGAATCCTGTTTGTCTAGTGATAAACAATGATGATGTTGAGATTAAGGGTGCATCTGATATGTGGGGTATGGATACATTTGAAACAGCCGATGCAATACGAAGTAAGTTAGGGGATGAGTACTGGACAAGCTGTATAGGTCCTGGTGGGGAGAATTTGGTGAGTTTTGCTTGCGTAATTGAAAATAGAAATGGCATGTTGAGTAGGGCTGGGCTTGGAGCGGTGGCAGGCTCTAAAAACCTGAAAGCCATAGCAGTTAGGGGTACAAAAGGGATAAGAGTTTATAAGAGGCGGGAGTTCCGTAAGTTAGCTGAAGAAATACGCGAAAAGATAGCAAAGTCTCCCTTGATTGATCTATGGAGGAATGGGGGCAAGATCATTGATGCCTATATGATGCCCTTTTATCAAAGGGGCATTTACAACAAGAGGAATTATGGAGAGGGTGCTCCTGAGAGCTGTACTCAAGTTTTCACTCAAAGAGAATTTGCCGAGCACATATGGAAGAGGTATTACGCTTGTTTCGGATGTCCCTGCGGGTGTAAGGGGACAATTGGGGTGGATGGGGGGAAATACCCGGTGCAAGATTTCAAAATATCGAACCCGTGGGGTACACCTATGTTATTTATTGAATGTGGTGCCAAGGACTGGGATGAAGGTGTAAAGCCTGCATATCTTGCCAGCAAATATGGTATAGATGCCTTTGAAACACTACGGGTAATATCCTTTGCCATCGATCTCTACAAGAAAGGGGTCTTATCTAGAGAAGATGCCGATGGCGCAGAACTGGATTGGAATATTGGCACAATTTTGAACCTGATTGAAAAGATAGTTCACAAGGATGGGATAGGGGCTATTCTGGCCAAGGGAATCAAAGATGCCGGCAAGGAGATAGGGAGGGGAGCCGAAAGATATGCCGTGCATATAAAGGGTCTCGCACCGACAATGGACCTCAGGGGAGCCAGGACACCTGATGACAGAGAGCCTTACTTGTTTGTGGAAAATGTTGGTCAATTACTCGACCCGCGTGGTGGCCATCATGGTAGAAGTTGGTCTATCACCTATGTCCCAAGGAAAGTTGACTCGATCAAGAGATACGCTGTATCGATGGGGGTGCCAGATGAAGCCATTGATAGGATTTTTTCTGAATCTCAATGGAATTTACCCAGGTTATTAAAATGGGTTGATGACTTTGATACGATGGTATTCAGCCTTGGTCTCTGCATGAGGCCTCAGATGATGGCAAACTTTGACGTGAACAATATGGCGACATTGTATTCAATCACAACAGGAATGGAATTGAGTTCTCAGGAGATGTTGGAAGCTGGAGGGCGCATATGGAATATTCAACGGCTTTTCAATGCAAGAGAGGGAGCAACTAGAAAAGACGACATGCCGCCATATAAGATGATGACAGAGCCGCTGAGAGTAGGCGGCAACGTAAATCCACCTGCTAGAGAGGGTGAGATACAAGACATGTTGAGTGAATACTATGAAGAAAGTGGATGGGATAAGGCAACCGGAATCCCAACGAAAGAAAAACTTGTTGAGTTAGGCCTTGAGGATGAGGCGAAGCGGGTGGCATAAGGTAAGTAGTATTCGCTTCCGCGGGTCGAGCGCCGTCGCCCAAATCAGAATAAACTAGGAGGTAATATTGAAAAGGACCTAAGAAGACTAATCAGGAAATCGGGACTAAAATAGAAAGGGGTAATAAGAAAATGGAAAGTGCTGTGTCTGATATGAAGTATTGTGTTGCCCAAGTTGAAGATACTATGGGGCAATTGGGGGAAAAGTATCCAGCATTCTGGGAAGCATATTGGGGGTTTAGTCAGGAAGCCAAGAAAGAAGGTGTGCTCTCCAAGAAGATAAAAGAGCTTATCTGCATTGCCATTGGCATCGCTGTACATTGCACGTTCTGCATTGCAATTCATACGAAGAAAGCAATTGATGCTGGAGCTAGCCGGGAGGAAATTATGGAGACAGCATTTGTTGCAGCTGCAATGGGCGGTGGCCCGTCAGTTGCTTATCTCAGGTACGTCATTGATGCCTTAGACCAGCTCGGGGCAGATTAGTCTTTGCAAAGCCTCTCCGCAGGAAGGCTTCCACAATATCTGACACCACCAAGGACTGGGATACCTGACAGCGTAGCAGGTGCTTGAATGCTATTAGCAGAAGCAAAGAAAGAAGGTTGTGAACGAACATAATCTGCTGACAAGTCTTGAATCGCAACACATTATTGTACAGGGTTGTCCCTTAGTCACTGGACAACAGGAAAGGAGGTATTAGGTGTACGAGAAGTTAGGGTTGAAGGAGGCGAAAGCTGCTGTTGAGGCAATGTTGGAATATGCTACCGCGAAGAAGCTAGCGTCGTATTCAGTTGCGGTGGTTGACAATGCTGGCGTTCTTATCTATTTTGGCAGAATGGATGGAGCCTTTCCGCTAACCGCTCGCATGGCTATAAACAAGGCTTTGACGGCAATAGACTGGGCAAGGGATACTATTGATCTGCAGAAGTTTATTATGGGGGAGAAGTATGGAGAACCGGGGGTTATGGGAGCGGCAAAGCGCGACATTGCTTGGTTTGGCGATTCCAGGGCTGCGCCGATACCAGGTGGCGTCCTTATAAGGGGGAGCGATGGCAGCACACTTGGTGCTGTGGGCACTAGTGGAGGCACAGTCGAGGCAGATGAGGAATTGGCACGGGTTGGAGCCAAAGCTGTGCAGGAAACTAAATAACTAAACGCACATCGGGCTGAAGGCTTTAGTAGTTTGCGGCCTTCAAGTCTGTGTCGCTAGTTCCCATATCAGCTCTCCTGGCGGTATGGGGAACTTAGAACAGTGGTTGCAGGCATGCTATTATGGTTCGGGTGAGATAGTGTCTGTGTCACCTTCCCTATGCATGCCATATAATTCACGCTCCTATATGGCTGATGAGGCATTGGCCGTAGAACAATACTCTGTGACTTCGTGAATGCCTAAATCTTTCGTTACGGGTATGGGCATGTGTTTAGCCATGTCAAGAACGCCTCTTGACAGAGCCTCATAGACTTCTTCTCCTGGCAAAGCATACCCATTGTTACTGATATGATAGATTCATAATACCATTGGGATATCTCAAATGTCCCTTTGGATGATGAATAGCGCGCTTCAAAGAGGCAATGCTATCCGCCTCCACCAAGTACTGGGATAGCTTACCCCCGGGAACTTCTTGAGCACTGTCAACAAAATCAAAGTGGGAAGGTGGGATATTACTAATCATGTGGATAGTGCATGGACTTGACAAAGAAAGTTAGGCGAGTTACACTTTGTTAGTTATAACTAACAAAAGGGTATTGACTGATGGTGAAGCAAGAGCTGCAAAAAAAGCAAAGTCCCAACATGGAAGACTATCTTGAGGCGATAGCTATACTTCGTGGGGAGGAAAAGGTAGTGAGAGTAAGTCAGATTGGCCGAAGACTAAACGTCAAGATGCCAAGTGTTACCTCTGCCTTGAATAAGCTCTCGGAGAATGGTTTTGTGGTGCATGAGAGATATGGCTATGTAAGGCTAACTCCCCAGGGTGATAAGGTAGCTAAAGAGGTGATTCGTCGTCATAAGGCATTGACTCGGTTTTTCGCTGAGGCATTGGGTGTTGACCCGGAAATAGCAGAAGAGGATGCTTGCAAGATCGAGCACGTCATTAGCTCACTGAGTATGGAAAGGTTGACAAAGTTTCTGCAATTTATAGAGGTATGTCCGCTCGGGGAAGCCAATTTTCGCCAAAGGTATAAGTATTATCTGGAATATGGGGAGCTTCCCGGAGAATGTCTGGAAAGAGGTTTGAAAAAAAGGGAACAAAGTGAATAAAAATTTTTGGCCTGGAAAAGTTAGACAGGTCTAAGAAATTTCGGTAGAGAAAAGTACACTGGCGACAGAGAGTGAATGTACAGAATAATTTAAGGAGGTAAGAATTGGCAAGCAAGTGGTTACATGAGTTGAAGCCTGGTGAGAAAGGCAAGATTGCTAAGGTTGCTGGGGGAGGGGGAATTCACCGGCGGCTTCTGGATATGGGACTGGTCTCGGGAAGCGAAGTGGAGGTGGAAAGAGTGGCTCCTCTGGGAGACCCTATTGAGATAAAGATAAAAGGGTATCATTTGTCATTGCGCAAGGAAGAGGCGAGTAATATTCAAGTTGAGGTGAAGTAGGTATGAATCAGCTTATGCCATTAACTATGGTTAGCCCTGGTAGAACAGTTCAATTGGCTGACGTCAGGTGTGGCTGGGGGCTTCAAAGAAAGCTTGCCGATATGGGGCTTACACCTGGACTCATCTTCAGGGTTATAAGTAGTCAGATGCCCGGTCCAGTAATCATAGACCTTAGAGGGTCAAGACTGGCGTTGGGTCATGGCATGGCGCTGAGAATCTTGGTAAAGGAGGTATGAAAATGGTAAAAAAAATAACCATCGCCCTGGCAGGGAATCCGAATTCAGGCAAGACTACGGTGTTTAACAATTTGACTGGAGCGCGGCAGCATGTGGGTAACTGGCCAGGAGTAACAGTGGAGAAGAAGGAGGGGAGCTGCAGCTACCAGGGTTACAGCATTAGAGTGGTTGACCTTCCCGGAGTTTACAGCCTTACTGCCTATTCCCCAGATGAGGTTGTTGCCAGGAACTTCATTGTCGAGGAGAAACCAGATGCTGTAGTGGATATCGTTGACGCTTCAAATTTGGAGCGAAACCTTTATCTTGCTCTGCAGCTTCTGGAAATGGGAGCCCGGTTAATAGTGGCACTTAATATGATGGACGAAGCCGATTCGAGGAAATACCGAATTGATGTTGAAGAACTATCCCGTCTCCTTGGAGCCCCAGTAGTACCTATGGTTGCCAATCGCAACCGAGGCACCGAAGAGCTGGTCAAGAAGATAATAAGAGTGTCGGAGAAGGAAGTTCAAGTAAGAGGACTGGTAATAAATTACGGCCGGGAGGTAGAGGAGGAAATTGCCAGTTTAGAGAGGCTTATTTCCCAGGATGGGGAGCTTTCCAGGAAGTATTCTCCTAGATGGCTGGCAGTGAAGCTGTTGGAAAGAGATGAAGATATAACTAAGAAATTCAAGTAGGTAAAAGTTGGATAAAGAAGAGATCCTTCGAGCTAACGAGCAGAGTCTTGCTCATCTTCGGAGTATTTACGGCGATGAGACTGAGACCGTAATTGCTGATGCCAGGTATGGCTTCATCAGCGGATTACTTAAAGATGTTCTCAAAAAGCCGCCTATTGAGAGGCTCACTCTTTCAGACAAGATAGATAGAGTAGTTGTCAACAGGTGGCTGGGTATCCCTCTGTTCTTGGGCATAATGTATGTCGCCTTTCAGTTCGTTTTCACGCTATCTGTGCCTTTTATGGACTGGATTGATGCTGGTTTCGGCTGGCTGGCAGGTTTGGCTTCAGGCATTGGTGGTTGGGGTGGCTCGCTGCTTGCCGATGGTATTATTGGTGGTGTAGGCTCGGTGCTTGTTTTCGTCCCCCCGATATTCCTCTTGTTCATTTCTATAGCAGTGTTAGAGGACTGTGGCTATATGGCTCGTGCTGCCTTTGTCATGGATCGGGTGATGCACAAAATAGGACTTCATGGCCGGTCCTTTATACCCATGATTTTAGGCTTTGGTTGTAATATTCCAGGCGTTATGGCTACCAGGACTATAGAAAACCCCAAAGATAGACTCACTACAATTTTGATTAATCCTTTTATGTCCTGTGGTGCAAGGCTGCCGATTTTTGTTCTGTTAGCTGGCTACTTCTTCGCTGCCCACGCTGGATTGGTAGTTTTCTCTATGTATATCATTGGAATAATAGTGGCTGTCATCGTGGCTCTGGTATTACGCAAGACCCTCTTTCGTGGAATCTCGAGTCACTTTGTGATGGAGCTGCCTCCATATCGGCTGCCTACTGTTAAAGGAGTTCTGACCCACATGTGGGAGCGAGGTAGGCTCTTCTTGAGGAAGGCGGGAACCATTATCTTTGGGGTGGTGGTACTCGTCTGGCTTCTGAATTACACTGGTGCGTTGGAGCCTATTGGAAGAGCTATTGCCCCCATATTTACGCCCTGTGGCTTTGGTCAATGGCAGGCAGCGGTAAGCCTGTTCTTTGGCTTTCTGGCTAAGGAAGTGGTGGTGGGAACCATGGGGACTCTCTTTGCCGCTGAGGAAGGAGTTCTAGGAGGTGCCATTGCTGCTCAACTCGGCTGGACGCCACTGGTTGCTTTTGCCTTCATGGTCTTCTGTTTACTCTATGTTCCTTGCGTCGCTACCATCGCTACTATCAAAAGCGAAACCAATTCCTGGAGGTGGCCTATCTTTGCTATATTCTATACCACAGCGATAGCCTGGGTTGTAGCTACTCTCATCTTCCAGATTGGAAGAATTCTTGTAGGTTAAGAGAATTAGTATGCTGCGAGACACACACCGCCCGAAAATATGTGGGAGGTATTTTTGTGAATTGGGCATGGCTGTTCTTTTACTCTGACAATTCGTCTGGAGGCAGGTATTTACCTTCTCAAGGAGGTTGATTGAATGGAAAAGACTGATTTGAAGGTTTGCTTTATTTGCTCATTGAGCGACGGGCCGTTTTATGTCCCCTGGAGCAATGTGGCTGTTATTCTGGTTACCCATTAAGCCCGTAAACCCAAAGGGACATCAGCTCACGTAGTAGCTGTGGGTTGCGCTCCATCTTGGCTGGTATATTGAAGCCAGCCTGTATGCCTTTTCGCAGTATCTCGAAATACACTAGGATAGCTTCGTCGGACAGGCCGGGGTCTATGCAGCCCGCTTCTTTGCCTTCGTGGAGAAAGTCGACCGTCAGCTGGCTAATTTCTTGCTGCCACATAGGCTCGATAAACTGCTGGATTTCGGGGTCGTTTTGGATCGCTGTTTGGATCAATTCACCTTGAAATTGACCCACTATCTTGGTCTTATCCAGAAGAATGGTTTCCAGTTTTTCCAGAAAGGGACCTTCTCCCTTTATGATTGCCCGGTATTTTCCCAGCAGATCAACACAGAGCGTCTTGATGACATCACGCACCAGTTCTTCTTTGCTGCCAAAGTGGTTGTAAATGGTGACCTGAGAAACACCCGCCTTGCGGGCGATGTCATTCATGCTCACCTTGTTAAACCCATAGACCTTGAAAAGTTCCAGCGCCACCCGACGGATGCTGTTCTTCTTTTGCTCCTTCCTTCGCTCAAAACCATTCATTAGTCACCTCTTGGTTATGCAGTGGCATTTTATAATATTTTAATAAATATTATAAAAAAGTATTGACAATGTCAAGAACATTCGGTATATTTTGTAATAAATGAACCATTTCGGTTCAATAATAATAATCGAAGCTGGCTGATCAGATGAAGAAATTGTTGATTCTAATAACGATGGTGTGCCTGGTTTGCCTGATCCTGGCTGGATGTGCTGACACTGAAACGTCTTGGGAAACCGGTGAGGTTATTCGAGGCGATCTAGTGATAAGTGCCTCTGTCAAAGAAGGCAATTTAGAAATGCGTCATAAAGAGTATTTGTCATTCGGTACTATGGGAGAAGTACGGGTGCTCTTGGTAGAAAAGGGGGACAAGGTGGTCAAGGGTCAAATGTTAGCCAGGCTTGATACTGGGCCGTTAGAACTGAAGCTGAAGTTGGCTGAGGATAGATGTGGAATGGCTCAGGGTAGATATGAAATGACACAGGTTGACTTTGAAATGGCTGAACACAAGCTAATGCAGACAATTTATCCTATGTAAACTGGTGCTTACATTAGCGACTTGCCAGGGACATGGTTGGCTCTGGAGGAGGCTGAGGGTGGTTTGGAAGAGGCGCAAAGGCTAATGGAGCTAGGCGAAGTTGATGACGCGCAGGTCCAGCTAGAGTTGCTTGAGGCAGGAGTAGCCAAAGCTAAAGAGAAATTGCACTCTACAAGATGGGCTTTGCCCCTTTCAGTGAGGCTAATCGAGCTACAGAGAGATCAGGCGAAGACAGCTCTTGACATGGCCAAGCTGGAGGTAGTCACAGTGGGGCGAGAATTAGAGATGGTTGAGCTTGAATTAGCCAAAGCGGTCATCGCTGCTCCCTTTGATGGTATGGTAGCTGACGTCTATATACACGAAGGCCAACAGCTTTCGACTGCGGCATATGCCAGTCCAGCAATCTATCTGGTTGATCCCAGTAAAGTGGAAATGATTGGCGATATTGATGAGATGGATATTTCCGGAGTGAGGCTGGGGCAGGAGGCCCTAGTTACCTTGGATGCTCTGCCCCATAAAAAGGTAAAGGGGAAGGTAACCTTCGTCTCACCAACAGGCAAAGTCTGGGAAGATGAGGTGTCCTACGAGACTACCATAACTTTGCTAAGTCCCGATGAAGAACTTAAGGACGGCATGAGTGCTACTGCTGACATTGTCACCGATCGGCGTAACAATGTATTGATGATACCCAATCGAGCTATCCGGGGATCTCTGGAAAGGGCCTGGGTAGAAGTTGTCACCAATGATAAGGCTGAGAAGCGGCAAGTTACCCTGGGCTTGACCGATGGCGTGTGCACTGAAGTTCTGTCCGGGCTAAAAGAGGGTGAAAGAGTTGTGCTGCGATGAACATTCTTGAATGGGTGGTGAAAGCGACGACCCGCCATCCGGCGAAGACGGTGGCTGTCGTGCTTGGCATAACAGTGCTGGCTGCTATTCCGGCTTCGAAGGTCACCATAGATACCAGCCTGGAAGGATTCTATGAGTCGGATGACCCCGATTTCCTGGCGGCCGAGGCGGTTGAAGAGCGATTCGGGGGATCCAATATGGTAGTGGTGGTCATAGACTGTTCAGACTCAAATGCCTACACTGCCAGGGCGTATGCCAGGGCACTGGCAAAGAAGTTGGAAAAGGACAGCCGCTGGGATGACGTTCAATATAAAAAAGATCTCAGCTTCGCTACCGAAAG
>CAZJGF010000027.1:0-2888 GCA_964545665.1 uncultured Dehalococcoidales bacterium | reverse complement strand
GGGGAGGCTTATCATCGAAACTAAGGAGGAGGATGAAGACTATCGGGCCCTCAATGTGGGGTTTACCGGCGGTCTGATGGTCATTGACTACGAAGGTGACAAGATGGCTATGCAGGACTTGTACCTCACAGCGTTTATCACCCTGATACTAATCTTGTTTCTCCTTTTCGTCTCTTTTCGCAGCCTGTCTATACCGCTTCTGTCCATCATCCCCCTGCTCATCGGGATAATCTGGACATCAGCGGTGATATCTCTCGTATATGGCTCGCTCAGTGCGCTTTCCGCTGCCTTTGCCGCCCTGCTATTGGGCCTTGGTATTGATTACTGCATACACCTACTGACCAGGTTTATAGGAGAGATGGAGGAACACAATGACGTCATCCTTGCCTTTGAGCATACCTTTGGCTACACTGGAAGAGCGGTTATTCTGGGTTGTCTCACCACGGCAGCAGCATTTTTCTCCCTATACTTTGCTGAGACCAGAGCGCTACGTCAGCTAGGCATCATCGGTGCCATTGGTTTGCTCCTGACCCTGGTGGCAGTATTTGTCTTGCTTCCTGCTCTGGTTGTCTTGAGGCTCAAGTTTCGCAGGTTCAAACTTAAGCGCACAAGGTTCAATATTCTCAGAGTGGTTGGTGTGCAAATACAACGCTTTGCTCCTGGACTTATGGTAGTCCTGGTTGCCCTCTTCGTCCTGTTCAGCCTCAGGGCACCCAGTGCCAGGTTGAGCGAGAGCATGTATGAACTCATGCCGACCCAGGTTGAGACCTACCAGCAGCTTGAGAATGTCAAGGAGAATTTCGACTATGACCCCGAGCACCTTACCTGCATTGTTGCCGGGCAGCGCGAACTCAACCGCTGCGTCAAGGAATTCAAAGATGTGTATGGCGTGCTAAAAGTGGAGTCCATCCTCGATTACCTCCCTGAAAATCAGGAGCAAAAGTTGGAGCTCATCGAGCAAGCAACTAGGTTTCATCCCGAACTCGCCACTATGCCCGGGATAGAGGTAACACCGATGACCTGGAAGGAGCTGCCAGATGAAATCTCCCGTTCGTGGGTTTCCGATGAGGGGGAGTTCTTGATAAGGATAATCCCCGATCACGACCTGTATGATAAATCGTACCAGGAAAAACTACTCGCTGATCTGCGTGAGATTCACCCCAATGTTACTGCCAGCGCTGTGCTCTGGACTAAGTTGCTTGCCGCGATAACCACTGACGTAATCCGCACCTCTTTGATGGCTTCAGGGCTACTCATTCTCATCGTTTACATTGGAACTAGGCGGCGTAATCCGGTCTACGCCCTGCTTTCTATGATTCCAGTTGCCTTTGGTGTACTCGGGCTTCTGGGAACTCATCAGTGGTTTGTGGCCAATCTGAACGCTATTTCTATTGGCATGATACCCCTGGTCATCGGGATAGGGATAGACGACGGCATTCATATCATTCACCGCTACTTGGAGGAAGGTAAGGGTTCACTGCCTCAAGTTATACAACTCACCGGAAAGGCCATACTCCTCAGCACCGCCACAACCTGTCTGGCGTTCTCCGCATTCCTTTTCTCCGGCCACCCTTCAATGAGGTTCTTGGCTCTTGTCCCTATCATTGGGATAGGCATTTGTTTCTTTGGCGCCATCATATTCCTGCCTGCTTTGATCAGGGTAACTGTAGATAGGGAGGCGTGAGGGACTGGTTACTTTCTGCAGCGCCGCTACTGGAAACACTGCCCTTGGCATAATGATAGCTGCGGCTATTGCCATCCACAATATTCCCGAGGGTATTGCAGCATCAGTGCCCATTTCTTATTCTAAACGGAATCGGTTCAAAGTCTTCGCTTGTTCGTTGGTTATGTGAAGTTTAGCTTAGGTCTTCAGTTCAATTGTGGCATTCACTATGGATTTTGCGGCAATCCAATGACGAAAATGGGAAACAAAATATGAAGGGGTGCCTAATTGGCTACAGAGTGCTGGTGTTGTTTTGGCGTAACCCTTGGGGATTGTCCACATAGTCTTTCTGAGTTACACTTACTGCTTACCAACTATCCAATAAGGAGGGCGAAATGATTGGTTTGAAAGAAGTCCATGAATGTGCAGCAGAGTTAGAGCAGTGGCTTCGCATGCGGGTGCACCCCATAGCCGTTAAGATGTTGAAGAATAAGCGGGAGGTTCCGGAAGATGCTATCGTCCCGACTCGTGATTGGGGGCATAAATATGCTTTGTGCCAGAGTTTTGCAAAATCGCAACGGGACGGTTTGACCATTGCCATGTTCAAAGAAGACTTGTGGTGCTTCGAGCCTGTGATAGGATTGGGTTTTGCCGAGCGGGCCCCGTATTTCTTAGAAGGACACCATCGCTATCCGGACAGTGTGAAGGACCTCGAAGCAGCCGCAGTGTGGTGCCAGAATATGCCTCATCTTGAATATGGCTTGTACGAAGGCATTGTAGCAGCTCCTGCTAGTACTTGTAGCTTCATGCCCGATGTCATTGTTATGCATGTTAACGGCATGATGACAAGTCAGCTTCTGATTATCAAATGCTGGATTGATGGTAGGGACGTACATTCTCAGCTTTCCGGTCATGCAGCTTGTGTTTATGCTGTGGTTCCCTCATTGTTGAAACGTGAGTGCGCTGTTGCCATTCCTTGTAAGGGAGACCGAAGGTTGGCTTTTGCACAAGATGATGAAATCCTTTTCACGCTATTGCCAGAAATGCTCCCGGATTTCATCGCTGGCGCCAGATTTCTGCAGGAGCATAATTGGGGAATCCCGATGATTCAAGAATACAAAGAGGAGTATGATCTAAAACCAGCATATGCTAGGCTTGGCGAAATGCTCGGTATGGACATGAAGAAGTCGCCGCCTCGTCCACAAGGGTATCAGAAGTACTAGTC
>CAZJGF010000026.1:0-16386 GCA_964545665.1 uncultured Dehalococcoidales bacterium | reverse complement strand
GTTGCAAGGTAGATTACGGCGAAATGCGGGTGAGAATTCCGCCAGCTCTGGTTGAGGAGTCTCTGCGTAGGTGTCCCAGTGCTTTTCACGTTAGAGCAAGGGATGCGAATAATGATGTGGTACTAGGCGGAAACACTATCTACTTTTGCCCGTTCCCGGGAATGCAGACTGTAGATCTGGACACATGGGAGCCGCGAGTAGCAACGAGGAAGGAATTCTACGACGGAGTAAAAGTCCTAGATGCATTGCCCCATGTTCATGGCACGTGGAGTTATACACCATACTTTGGATTTGAGCATGTCCCACCAGTCATGGCGATACCAGAATCCATGGCTGGCAAAATCAGAAATTCAGCCAAGTTCGCCACAGAAGGTTATTCCAAGGGGAGTGAAGTATTTACAATACAGATGGCGCAAGCAGTGGAAGCAGAAGTGTGTGTGCCGTGCTTGCTTTCACCACCCCTCACGTATTATTACGATGCTATCGAAGCGGCTCTTAGAGGCGCCGAAGCTGGGTTTCCGATTAGAATATCAGAGGGCGCCGTATATGGAGGAACCGCACCAGCTACCATTGCCGGAGCAATAGTATCTGCCAATGCTAATTTGATAGCTCCAATAGTGTTGCTTCAAGTGGTAAAGCCGGGGACCAGAATATTTCTCAATGATTTCACCCTTCCGCAGAATATGAGGACAGGAGCTCCCGACTTCGGTGCTATTGGAATTCCCTTGCACGCCGCCGCCTTTAACCAAATGTGGCGGAGGTATGGAGTCCCTAGATGTAACACGGCTACTATCCCCAGCTCGAAGCGGATGGATTTTCAAAGCGGCTATGAGAAGGCGATTAGCGCTTTGCTTTTTGCGTTGTCGGGAGCCAATCTTATATTGCTTCATGGTGGCATATCCAGTGAGCTTAGCCATCATCCAGTGCAGGCCATATTGGACGATGACTTAGCTGGTATGATAGGGCGTTTCATACAGGGTATCGAAGTAAATGATGAGACACTAGCAATAGATTTGATAGAGGAAGTTGGGCCGATTCCGGGCCACTTCCTGAGCAAGGCACATACCAGGAAATGGTGGAAGCTAGAGCAATTTGTGCCCAGGGCAGCCGATAGACTAACTTACCCCGAATGGACAAAGTCGGGGAAGAAGAGTTGTCTTGATTATGCCCGGGAGAGGATGGAACAGATACTGGCGACACATAAGCCAACGCCGCTGACATCCAGTCAGGAGGAGGATATAGAGAGGATACTGGAAGAAGCGAGGAAGTACTACGAGGATAGGGGTCTGATATCAGCAGAAGAGATGGCAACATACCGGGAAAGCATGAAATCGCCCAATTACCCGTATGAATAGTTGTAAAGTAACTGAGTGGCGCAAAGGCGAAAGAGGAAGGGTCTCATAATGCTCAGGGCAGGCTCTGTGAAAGGTCTAGAAGAGATCCTTTGTTCGTACGCCTAAGAATGACAAAATCGTAGAACATTGACATGGAGCCGACGCTGACCTTGACAGATGTGATGTTACTTGTGGTACTATTAGTAATACATAATTGCAGCGGTAGGAGAGACCCTTAATGAGGGAGCCGAAGGGGCAAGAGACGAGGGAGCGCTGATTTGAGGTCTTGAAACTCTCAGGCAAAAGGACAGGGGGGTAATCTGGTTAATCTGGGTTGCCCTTTTTTGTTAGCGATTTTTTATTAAGGAGAAGGAGGGTAAAGCCAAATGGTTTCATATGATGCTCTAAACGAAGGTGTCATGAAAGGAGATGGAAGTGTAGTCCAAGCTGAGGTGAATAAGGCGCTAAGTGAAGGAGCTGGAGCGCGGGACATCCTGGTAAATGGACTTATTGGTGGAATGGGTGTTGTAGGAGAGCGTTTTGGGGCGGGAGAAATGTTCCTGCCTGAGGTGCTAATGTCGGCTCATGCCATGCATCAAGGGCTTGACATTGTCAAGCCCTTGCTAGCCAAATCAGGCGAGAAGGCACTGGGGAGTGTGGTTATAGGCACGGTTGAAGGAGATATTCACGACATAGGAAAGAGGATAGTTGGGTTTATGCTTGAAGGTAATGGATATGAAGTTACCGACCTTGGTACCGGTGTAAAGGCTGAGGCATTTGTGCAGGCGATAGAGGAGCACAAGCCTGATATACTTGGCATGTCTGCCTTGTTGACGACAACGATGCCCAACATGGGGAAAACGATTGACTTACTGAAAGAGAAGGGATTACGCCAAGGGATAAAGGTCATGGTTGGAGGGGCGCCGATCAATGAGGAATTTGCCAAGTCAATAGGGGCAGATGGCTATGCTCCTGAGGCAGGCTCTGCAGTAGAGTTAGTGAAGAAGTTACTGGCGAACTAGCAGGAGTTCAAGGGGGTATGAGTTAATGCACGCAAACTATATTCAGTATGGCAGTCCGCAATTTCACATTTTGTCGGACAAGCAGATAGAGGAACTGCATTTTGCCACCCTTGAGATACTGGAAAGGACCGGGGTGGCATTTGAGTGTCAGGAGGCAATTGACATATTGGGCGACGCCGGTGCTGATGTATCCAACCCTGACAGGGTGAAGATTCCCTCTTACATGGTGGAGCAAGCATTAAGGACAGCGCCCAAGATGATTACCTTGTATACGCGTGAAGGGGAGCCAGCGATAGTCCTCAATGGCCAGACTGGTTCTCACTTCGGGTCGATGCCCGATTGCCCCTATATCTTAGACCCACATATAAGGAAGAGAAGGACGTGTTACGTTGCCGATATTGTCGAGACGGCGAGACTAATTGATGCTCTGCCCAATATAGAATGGTCCTATCTGGCAACAGGGCATAAGACGGTGCCCGGGGCTATTGCTGATAAGGTGAGTTTGCTCCAGTTTATACTTAATAGCTCGAAGCCAGTAATTGCCGAAATCAACGATGTTTCCAGCCTGAGGGAAATGATAGACCTTTGCTCTATAGTGGCCGGTGGAGGGGAGCAGCTAAGAAGGAAACCGTTTTTTGCTGGTTCATCTGAGCCAGTTAGCCCCTTAATCCAGGGAAAGGATGCTATGGAGAAAAGCCTGCTATGCGCCGAGAAGGGAATTCCCAATGTCGTATACAGTATGCCAATGGCCGGCACCACTACTCCAGCCACCTTCCCTGGTTGCCTGGCTATTGCTAATGCCGAAGCGTTAAGCCAACTGGTTGTCCTGCAGCTTAAGCATCCAGGAACACCGGTTATCTTCGGCTCCATACCTTCGATTATGGACATGAAGACCACCATCTTTTCCTATGGAGCTCCAGAAATGAGCCTTATGGTTGGGGCACTAACCGAGCTGTGCCATTACTACAGGCTGCCGATGTGGGGTACGGCTGGTTGCACTGACGCTGAGGTAGTCAATGCCCAGGCGGGAGCAGAAATCACCTATGAGATACTTGTCTCAACATTAACCGGAGCTGACCTTGTCCATGATGTAGGCTTAGTGTACCATGCCACAACGATATCGCCAGAACTTATAGTCTTTGTGGATGAAATTATTGACATGGTCAAGGTTTTGATGGGTGGGATGGAGATCAATGATGAAACTCTGCCGCTTGGGCTTATCGAGCGGTTGGGGCCAAAATCCAATTATCTCACTGAAAGCCACACCATGAAGCACTTCCGTAAATTCTGGGTGCCGAGGGTATTTGACCGCAGCTTTACCAAGAAAGAAGGGGTAAAGGACTGTGAGGAGTTGTTGAAAGAAAGGACGATTAAGATACTGGAGACTCACCAGCCGAAACCACTGCCTGAGGACCTGGTCAAGGAACTGAAGAAGGTGGAGAAGAACTGGTTGGACCGTGTAGGCCTGAAAGAATATCCCGAGAGAGGGTAACTGGTAAAATTCGCTCCGAGGAGGAAAAGGAAAATGTAACAATTTGGGAAGCGAAGAATAAGGCAATCATAGCGAAGATAAGGAGGAATCACAGATGTCGAGAAAATGGCAAATTCTGGTAGGACTTGGAATGGCAGCGGTATTACTCATTTCATTGATACCCGGTTGCGCTCCTGGTGCTCCTGGAGGAGGTAAGCCAACGTATCACTGGCGATGGTCTGAACTGAACCCTGAAGACTCCGCCAGCGCTGAATCCGCGCAACGGGTAATCGATGAGATTCATGAGAAATCTGATGGACGCATCGTCATTGATCTGTACCCCGGTATGGCGCTGGGCGACTGGATTGAGGTCTGTGGTGAAATGAGGAGGGGTACGATCGAGTGCCAACTGGTTTGTCTCCCCACTGACTACGACCCACGAATCAATGTGGTCTATTTCCCATTGCTGACAACAAATTGGGATGAGGCCAAAGATGCTTACAGCTCTCCCGATGGCTGGTTATATGGCTTGCTTGATGAACTGATGATGGGCACGGGAATCAAATTGCTGGGTTCATGGCCTATGGGCTTCGGATGCTGCAGCTTTGCCAAGGAGCTGCCACCCAGTCCTATGGACCCAGATGTTGACAAGAAGATGAAGATGAGGATATGGCCCTGTAAGTCAGCCGAGCTATGGGCTAGTCGCATGGGCTACATTCCGACCCCTACTACCTGGGCTGAGCTATTTACCGCTATGCAGACCGGGGTGGTGGATACCGAGGTCGGTGGCACTCCCTATCTCAACTGGGCACACATAAAAGATGTCTCCAAATACATTATCTGGTATAAGGACCACATGGAAGCCTGGTTCTTCATGATAAGCAAGATGGTTTGGGATGAACTGTCCGCCGAAGACCAGACAATCATAGCCGATGCCTGTGCACGGGAGACAGTAGGGCGGTTCGAAGCTGCCGAGGCTGAGGATCTAGAGTACCTGCAGAAATTCAGGGATTACGGCACTGAGGTGTTGATACCCACCGAGGCAGAGATGAAGAAAATGCAGGATGCCATCCGCGCTGATGTCTGGCCGCAACTTATTGACGTGGTCGGCAGCGACATTGTTGACTACGTAATAGCGAATGCGCCCAAATGACCCTTCACTTCCATTAGCTCGGTTAGTTATCAATCAAGGGGTCCAAGTCGCGGATCCCTTGATTGATAAAGAGGAATATAGCAGGAAGGAAAGCTATGCTTAAGAGCGTTAGAAGGGCGATGTGGCAGGGACTGGACAGGTTGCAGCAAATTGTCTTGATTGGAACCTCCTTGTTCATTTCCGTGTTTATGTTTGTCGAGGTAATGCTGCGTTACATTTTTCGTAAGCCAATCATGGGCATCGAGGAGATACTTCCCCTGGGTGCCTTTTGGCTGTACTTCATCGGGGCATCGTATGGCTCCTATAAGCGGACTCATATAAAGGCAGAGGTTGTTGAGATGATGGTGAAAAACCCTCGACGTGTGGCCGTAACCAGAGCTGTAGCCAGCTTCATCGCTTTCGGGGTGGGTCTATGCCTGTGTAGATGGGGCTTTGATTTCTTTGTATATGGCCTTACGGAGGGTCAGTTCTCAGCTACGCTGTTCATTCCGATGGTCTACTCCCAAAGCGCCGTTTTCTTCGGACTCGTGTTGATGACGTTCTACTTTCTCATCGAACTGATTGACCGCGTGCGTGCTATATCGAAGTCAAATTTGCTAGCAATGGAGGATGGATAAGCCAGATGGAGATGTCATTGATCGCACTTATTGGCATAGCAATTCTGGTTATCCTTCTGGTAATCGGGGTGCCTGTCCCCTTCTCGTTTGCTGCTGCCATGGTTTTCATGATAGTTGGCGGCGGTTACGATCCCTCAATGGCATTGCATTTTGGCTACTACAAGATGAACTCGCTAATATTGCTGGCAATTCCTCTGTTCATAATGGCTGGCGGCATAATGGGTGGAGGAGGGATTGGTGAACGTCTGGTGGGGTTTGTTGAGCTTTTTGTTGGCAGGTTTAAGGGGGGATTGGGGGCGGCCGGTGTGGTATCCTGTGCGGTTTTCGGCGCCATCTCTGGATCGGCTGCCGCAGCCCTTTCTGCCATCGGTTCCATAATGTTTCCTCAAATGAATGAACGGGGCTATCCCATAGGTCACAGCGCGGCACTGATAAGCTGCGCATCGGTGCTGGCATTGCTCATCCCCCCCAGCATAGACCAGATAATCTTTGGCTGGCTGGCGGAGCAGTCGATAGCTGCGTGTTTCTTGGCCACTGTGGGGCCGGGCATCTTTACAACGATAAATCTCTGCATTGTTAACTGGTGGCTGCTTCGTCGGGTTCCTCTGGCAGTGCCACCGCCGATGACCATCAGGGAAAAGACTGTGGAGATTGGTAGAAGGGGCAAGAACGCCTTCTTCGCCTTGATGATGCCAGTTGTCATTCTGGGTGGTATTTATGGTGGCGTATTCACCCCCACTGAGGCTGCTGCTGTGTCGGTGATTTACGCCATGCCTGTAGCTCTTTTTGTATATCGTGGTCTGAGACTAAGGAGACTGGGTGGCGTCCTGGTGGACACCGCTACCACTTCTGCGGTGATAATGCTCATGTTCTTCTTTGCCCTGATTTTGAGCCAATTATTTATCAGGGAGAATTTGCCCCACCAGATTGCCGCTCTCATGCTGGGAATCTCAACCAATAAGTACATCATACTGCTTATGGTCAATGTATTCCTGATATTTGTTGGCATGATAATGGACGATGTCAGTGGTATCACGCTGACAACGCCGTTGCTGATGCCGCTGATGAGAGAACTGGGTGTTCATCCCCTGCAATTTGCCGCCATCATAGGTACCAACCTGGGCATGGGCTGCATGACGCCGCCGGCTGCTCCTCTGCTTTATTTGGGGGCACGCATCGCCAATACCGACATGAAAAACATGCTCAGGCCAGCCACAACCATGATAATCTTTGGCATGCTGCCTGGGGTGCTGGCAGCCACCTATTGGCCGGAGCTTTCACTCTGGCTGCCTAGAATAACGGGATTTATGCGCTGAAAACATAAAGGAGGTAACTATGCGTGCAAACTATATCCAGTTTAATAGTCCGCAATTTCGCATTTTGTCGGATAAACAGATAGAGGAATTGCATTTTGCCACTCTGCAAATATTGGAAAGGACTGGAGTGGCCTTCGAGTGTCAGGAGGCAATTGACATATTGGGCGACGCCGGTGCCGATGTATCCAACCCTGATAGGGTGAAGATTCCCTCTTATATGGTGGAGCAAGCATTAAGAACAGCGCCCAAGATGATTACCTTATACACGAGGGAAGGGGAGCCAGCGATAGTCCTCAATGGCCAGACCGGCTCTCATTTCGGCGGCTTTCCCGATTGTCCCGAGATATTGGACCCGTATACCAGGAAGCGAAGGACATGCTACGTTGAGGATATCGCCGATAATGCCAGATTGATTGATGCCCTGCCAAACATAGAGTGGTCCTACACCTCAACAGCTCACCCCACTGTGCCCGGAGCTATCGCTGATAAGGTGACCCTGCTCCAGTTCATACTTAACTGCTCCAAGCCGGTAGTAGTCGAAGTCCTCGATGTTTCCAGCCTAAGGGAAATGATAGGCCTTTGCTCTATAGTGGCCGGTGGAGAGGAGCAGCTGAGAAAGAAACCTTTTTTTTGTGGTTCATCTGAGCCAGTTAGCCCCTTAATCCAGGGGAAAGATGCCTTGGAGAAAAGCCTTCTGTGTGCTGAGAAGGGAATTCCCAATGTTGTGTACGGTATGCCGATGGCTGGCGCCACTACTCCAGCCACCTTCCCCGGTTCCCTGGCTATTGCCAATGCCGAGGTGTTAAGCCAACTGGTTGCCCTGCAGCTCAAGTATCCTGGTGCGCCGGTCATTTATGGCTCGATACCCTCCATCATGGACATGAAGACCACAATTTATTCCTATGGGGCTCCAGAAATGAGTCTTATGGTTGGGGCGTTAACCGAGCTGTGTCATTACTACAGGCTGCCGATGTGGGGCACAGCCGGCTGTATAGATGCTGATACAATTGGAGCTCAGGCAGGGGCAGAAATCACCTATCAGATACTTATCTCGACATTGACTGGTGCTGACCTCGTCCATGATGTGGGCTTGACCTATCATGCCACAGTACTGTCTACTGAGCTCATGGTCCTTGCCGATGAGGTTATTGACATGGTCAAGGTTCTGATGGGTGGCGTAGAAATCAATGATGAAACTCTGCCACTGGAGCTTATCGAGCGGTTAGGGCCAAAAGCAAACTATCTCACTGAGGGCCATACTTTGAAGCATTTCCGCAAATTCTGGGTGCCAAGGGTATTCGACCGCAGCTTCACCAAGAAAGAAGGGGTAAAGGACTGTGAGGAGTTGTTGAGCCAGAGAACGATTAAAATATTGGAGACCCACCAGCCAAAACCGCTGCCTGAGGATCTGGTCAAGGAACTCAAGAAGGTGGAGAAGAACTGGCTTGACCGGGTAGGCCTGAGCGGATACCCCAAGCGAAAATAGAGGTGGCAGAGAACAAGAAGCACAAATACTTGGTCACCTTCCAGCCGTCAGGCAATAGCGGCTACGTTGAGGAGGGGAAAAGCCTCAGGGAGGCTTCCCTGGAGTTGGGCGTTGACCTGGAAAGCATCTGTGGTGGAAGAGGCGTGTGCGGCAAATGCAAGGTTAGGGTTGGACCAGGAACTGAGAATCTTTCCCCGCTGACGGATTCTGAGCGCAAATACCTTACTACACAGCAGGAATTAGAGG
This sequence comes from uncultured Dehalococcoidales bacterium, assembly GCA_964545665.1. Taxonomy (GTDB): domain Bacteria; phylum Chloroflexota; class Dehalococcoidia; order GIF9; family AB-539-J10; genus CAZJGF01. The sequence goes on along the minus strand of CAZJGF010000026.1, from coordinate 7,741 downwards.
GCTATCGCTTAGCCTGTCAAGCTCACATTCATGGCGATGTTGTCGTCTTCATCCCTGAGGAAAGCCGGGCAAGAAAGCAGGTTGTGCGCAAGGCGGCTACCGAGAGGGCTGTTGAACTGAAGCCTGCAGTAAAAGAATACTATGTGGAAATGAGTCCTGCCAATCTGGAGGATCCACAGGGGGACTGGGAGCGCTTGAAAGCTGAACTTAAGAAACAGTTTGGCTTGGATAATTTGGTCATTGACTATCAGGCGCTGCTCAATCTACAGCGAACCATACGTTGCAGCGATTGGAAAGTGACAGCAACGGTCTGGAGGCACAGGGAGGTTGTCAAGATAGAGCCTGGTTTTGTGGGGAAAGGATATGGTCTGGCAGTAGATATAGGCACCACCACCATGGCTGGCTACCTCTGCGACCTGTCTGACGGGAAAGTGCTTGCTACTGATTCGATGATGAACCCACAAGTAATTCATGGCGAAGATGTAATGTCTCGCATCAGCTATACCATGACTAATGACCATGGCCTGGAGGAGCTAAACCAGCCGGTTATCAAGGCCATTAATCAAATTGCCGGGCGAGCGGCTTTTCAGGCTGGCATTAAGCGAAATGACATTGTTGATATGACTGTCGTTGGCAATACTTGCATGCATCATATCTTCCTTTCAATCAAACCCTCCTATTTGGGCGTGTCTCCTTTCACTCCGGCTGTGCATCATTCTCTGGATATAAAGGCCCGCGATCTAGGACTCAGGATTTCGCCGGGGGCTTACGTCCATGTCCTTCCTATTGAGGCTGGCTTCGTAGGAGCCGATAACGTAGGGGTGCTCATTGCTGAGGAACCTTACAAACAGGATGATATGGTGCTTATCATTGACATCGGCACTAATGGCGAGCTTATCTTGGGCAACCGCGACAAGACTATCTCTAGCTCCTGTGCTACCGGCCCAGCGTTCGAAGGAGCTCAAATCAAATACGGCATGTGCGCCGCTCCTGGAGCTATTGAGAAGCTAGAGATAGATGTGAATACTAAAGAAGTGCGCTTCAAAGTCATCGGCCAGGCAGGCTGGAATGTGGACTCAGACGCGGTGAAGGCCAAAGGTATCTGCGGTTCAGGGATAGTGGATGCTGTAGCTGGAATGTTGACGGCCGGCATTGTGCAGAAGAATGGTCGTTTCAACACCGATTTGGAAACTCCTCGGGTTCGAATTACTGAAAAGGGGACGGAGTTTGTCGTTGCCTGGGCGAATGAGACTTCCATTGGTCAAGATATTACTGTGTGTCAGGGTGATGTGAGAGCAATACAGCTAGCTAAAGGAGCCATGTATGCTGGGGCTAAGCTGATGATGCGTCGTTTAGGGGTGGACAGATTGGATAAGGTCATTCTGGCTGGAGCATTTGGCAGCTACATTGATAAGAAATCGGCCTTGACTATAGGTCTTTTCCCCGACTGCCCGCTGGATAGTATTTATTCTGTGGGTAATGCCGCTGGTGAGGGGGCACGCATCGCGCTGCTCAATATAGACAAGAGAAAAGAGGCTGATGAGGTTGCCAGTGAGGTGGAGTACGTAGAACTGACTATTGAACCAGATTTCGAGAATCAATTTGTCCAAGCCATGTACTTCCCCCACATGGAAGATGCATTTCCTCACCTAAGAGGCATTTCCCCGGGGAATGTAACGAGATGAGTTGTTGATTCCCCCTTGGCACCACGCTAACCCGGCTGCGATGGTCTCTTCTCAGCAACGCCGGCAGCAAACTCGAATTTCAATATTGCCAGGTTGTCATATCAAAACTGTTGACAGAGCTTAGACCCCAGTGTAAAGTTGTAATACTGTTGCTATGATTGCGAAAAACCGAAGATAAGGAGGTGATCTGTTTGGCATAGAAAAGATGGGTAGGCGCAGAATGTACTACAACTATTGTGATAAGGAGGATCAATGATGTATAAGAATTGGCGAATTGTAATGGGAATTGGCACGGCGGTTGTACTGTTGCTGTCAGTGGTAGCTGGGTGTGCGCCAGGAGCAAAACCCTCAGAGACTCTCCAGTTGAAGGTATCTCAGGCCATGATGGCTACAACCAGTATTACCCATCAAGACATGGTGGAGTGGGGTGATGCTATCACCGCAAGGACAGATGGCAAGATAACCTGGACATACTTTGGACCTGAGATAGGGGACTGGACAGAGCTGCAAAGAATGGTTACCGAGGGCGCCGTTGATGCTCAAATCAATGCCTTCGACACATCTCTGGATGCAAGGTGGAATGCATTTTATTTGCCTTTCTTGGTGAGCTCATGGGATGAGGCCAGAGACGTGTTTGGTCCAGGCGGCATTTTCGATGAGTTGGGCTCAGAATGGAGTGAAAAGAGTAACGTGTATTATCTGGGCAGCTGGCTGAATAACCTGGCCAGCATCGGTTTCAGATTTGATGAGCCTATCACTAATAGTGAGGATGCCAAAGGGGTAAAGATAAGGTGTTTCCCTATGGACATTGGGAAGTGCTACGTTGAGAAGATGGGTTTTACCAGCGTTACCCTGACCTGGGCTGAGGCGCCCACCGCCATTGCTACCGGTGTTGCTGACGGATGGATAGGTAGTGGCGCCGTCTACTGGTATGACCTCTTCCGTGATATAGCTAAGAGTGCTTCACTTACCTATGAGTGCTGTGAAACGTGGGCCATGACTATGAACCTGGACAGGTGGAACAGTTTGCCTGAAGAGTATCAGAAAATCATCCAGGAGGAGAGTACCAAGATGATAACCAAGCATCTGGGCCAGGTTGAGGAAGAGGAGATGTATTATCAGCAGAAGCTGATAGATGAACATGGCTGGACTATAGTGGATATGGCCAAAGACCACCCCGAGGACTTGCAGGACTGGAAAGATTCGGCTAGAGAGTGCTGGGAGCTATTTGAGCCGGTTATCGGCAAGCAATATGTGGACCGAATAAGGGCAGCGGTGAGTTAAGTCTCTTGTATAGCACTGAGTCGAGTGTGAAGCGATGGGGCTCTATAAGGGCCCCATCGCTTAAGCAAGAGTATTGTGTCTGATTTTCTCATGTCAAAGCTTGTGTATCAAATACGGAGGAAGTGTCCTAAATGATAGTGAGCGGCATCAAAAGGCTTAACTCCGGGCTGGTAGCGGCGCAAAGAGGCCTTCTGTTTTTTCTCATGGTCTTGCTTACCACGGCTATGTTGACTGAGGTAATCACCAGGTATTTTTTTGGCATCGCGTTCTTCGGTATGGAGCAATTTGTTGGCTATACTGCCGTGTGGGTCTACTTCATCGGCGCTGCCTATGGAAGCTATGAGAGAAGCCACATTAAGGCTGAAATCAGCGGCATGCTAATCAAGAGCAAGCGAAAACTTACCATTAGCAGGGCAGCGTCTGCGGCTGTGGCTGTTTTTGTATCCTGCGTACTGGCCAAGTGGAGCTTAGACTTCTGTCTCAACAGCATCAGAGTGCATGAAACAAGTCCGACTCACAGTGTGCCTATGATCTATTTTCATGCGTCCCTTTTGGTGGGAGCTATTCTGATGGTGGCATACTTCTCGTGGGAGGCAATAGAGCTTGGCCGTCAAGCATATCACTCATGATTAGGAAGGCGAGTTAAGTGGAAGGAGCATTAATTGGTTTCATAATAGTCATGGCACTGATTGTTTTTGGAGTGCCGATCGCCGCCTCTTTTGGCGTATTGGCTATTTTCTTGACGATCTGGTTCAACGCAGACCCCTCCTACTTAATGCCCACGATGTTCATTAAGATAAGAGAGGTTGTACTGCTAGCCGTGCCGCTGTTTGTTCTGCTTGGCAATCTTATGGATGCCAGCGGGTTGGCGGACAGGCTGGTCGAGTTCGTCCATTCCATTGTCGGGCATATAAAGGGTGGTCTGGGGGCGGTCACCGTAGCTTCCTCTGCCTTATTTGGCGCTATTTCTGGCACGGACTCGGCGGCGATAGCCTGTATTGGCACAGTTATGATACCGAGAATGCAAGAGCATGGCTATCCCCGAGGCCATGCCACGGCGCTGGTTGGCTGCGCCGGCATCTTGGGACAGCTCGTCCCACCCAGTGTACCGATGATATTCTATGCTATGGTGACTGCAAACTCGATACCGGCTTGCTGGATGGCTACACTGGGGCCGGCTATTGTCATGGTTGTCATATATTCCCTGTTGAATAGATTTGCCATACGCAGACTTCCCATTAAGGTTGCTCCTAAGTTACCCTCTTTCAAGGCACACGCAGCGGCAATCGGTAGAAGTACCTACAAGGCTATTCCAGTCCTGCTGCTGCCTGTCATCGTCTTGGGCGGGATCTACGGCGGGATTGTCACTCCAACAGAAGGCGCTTGCCTGGGAGTCTTCTACATCCTGGTAGCGGCCTGCGGCTTCTATAGGTCAGTAGGGTTTTCTCAATTGAGAAAGGCCACTATCTCGGCTGCTGTTACCAGCGGTGTAATACTGCTCATGACCTTTTTCATCCTGGTGAGCAGCAAAATACTTGTTCTGGAAGGGGCGACCCAGCAGTTAACCGGGTGGATTCTGGCTGCTTCACCAAACGTGTATGTAACCCTCCTTCTACTCAATGTGGTGTTGATCATAATGGGCATGATGATGGATGACCTCAGCGGGACGCTGTTGGCAGCAGCGGTGCTGTATCCTATTGCCATGGCTGCTGGTGTGCATCCTCTCCATTTCGCCGCCATTGTTGGCGTCAACCTGGGGTTGGGAACGGTGACCCCACCTTGTGCCCCCATGCTGTATCTGGCTGGTCGTATTGGCAACAGCACGGCTGAAGAGTACATGAAGCCAGCCATGTTCTTCATGTGGGTCGGTATGCTGCCGCTGGTGATAGTTACCACTTACTGGCCAGCGCTATCGTTGACTTTGCCTGGCTTACTTGGCTTTGTTCACTAGAGATTGGAGGGGCCAGTATGTCGCGGGCTTCGAAGCAACTGCTACAGTGGGAGAGGATGTCAGGAATTTGACAAGGTAGTCGTGTGAAGGGTGAAGATGACTCATCAGTAGGGGTGTGTACATGGTATATGGATTCATGCCTGGACCCGAGCAAGTTGATGTTCAAGTCTTGGTGCCAAAAGGGCAAGCAGTAGCCGGTAGCGCCATTGGAATCCTTGTGCTCGACCTCTGGTATCCCTACCTGCCGGGCAATGTAGCCAATGCCAGCACTTTCAGCTTTCCAGTGCTTTACAAAATCCTGGAAGGAAGCACTGGAGCACAAATCCTAACTGGCGATCCGGTCCTGCTAGATATGATAGTTGACGGGGGGAGAGAGTTGGAAAAGCAAGGAGTCCGGGCAATCATAGGTGCCTGTGGATATTTCGGCCACTTCCAAAAAGAGGCTGCTGCCATACTGGATGTCCCTGTCTACCTCTCCAGTGTCCTGCAGATACCAGTCATCAGGCGGGGGCTCAAGCTAAATCAGAAGGTAGGCGTCATCTGCGCCGTCGCTGATTCCCTGACACCACGGCTTCTCAGCCAGTGTGGGGTCTGTGATTCATCTGATATCGTCATCGTTGGTGCCCAGGACCTGCCTGAGTTCAAGAATATCATACAATCCACCGGTCATTTTAATAACTACAAGATTGAGCGGCAATTGGTTGGCCTTGCCAAGCAGTTTGTCAGCGACAACCAGGATATTGGCGCAATATTGCTCGAGTGCAGTGATATGCCCCCTTATGCCTGGGCTATCCAGAAGGCTGTTGGGCTTCCAGTGTTCGACTATACCACGTTAATAAACTGGGTCTACGACGCCGTGATCCGCCGCCCCTTTGCTGGTTCTATGTAGTATTAGAGGCGGATTTTACCAAAGATAGCCTAATCGGGCTCACATTCAGGGAAGGAATCTCGAAGCAGGAGGACGAAAGAGTGTTGATAATTGGAGAGAAAATAAATGCGTCCAGGAAGTCAGTGAGAGAGGCGATAATGGCAAGGGATATTGGCTTTTTGCAAGACCTGGCTAAGTCTCAAGCGGAGAGTGGTGCAGATTATGTAGATGTAAACATTTCTACCGAGAAGGGAGGGGATTTTGACGTAGAGAGCATGGAATTGGCAGTGGAAAAAATTCAGGAGGTGGTAGATAAACCTTTGTCGATTGACTCGCCCGATGCTCACATTATTGAAGTAGGACTGAGAAAGTGTCGCCAGAAAGCCATGATAAACTCAGTGACTGCTGAGCAAGGAAAACTGGAGACCATTCTGCCCTTGGCCAAGGAATTTGATGCTGAAATTATAGCCCTGGCAATAGGGGAAGAAGGGATTTCCTCTGAAGCAGCGGGAAGGCTTAGGGCTTGCCAGAAGATAGCAGAGAGCGCTCAAAAACAGGGAATAGCGTTGGGCAAGTTGTATTTTGACCCCCTTGCTTTCACTGTATCCTCAGACACCTCCCAGGGACTTGTTACTCTGGAGACTTTGAAGGAAATAAAGTCCCAGTTTCCTGAAGCAAAGACAACACTGGGTTTGAGCAACATATCTTTTGGTCTTCCTCAAAGATCACTGGTAAATCGAAGTTTCCTGCTGATGGCAATGTATGCTGGTCTTGACTCTGCTATCATTGACCCCCTGGATAAGAAACTCATGTCAGCAATAAGAGCAGGAGAAATGCTCTTAGGCAGAGACAATTATTGCATGAATTACTTGAAAGCGTTTAAGCAAGGCTCATTAGAGCCTTAGACTTTGCGTGGTATAATAGTGGCTAGAAGGAAGTAAAAGGAGGTGCGTTTATGACATACGGATTTATGCCTGGACCTGAACAACCTGATACGAAAGTCTCAATACTCAAGGAGCAAAGGATACAGGGTTGTGCCATAGGTATCATTTTACTTGATCTCTGGTATCCTGTTGTGCCCGGCAACGTGGCCAACGCCAGCACTTTCGACTTTCCCGTGATGTACAGAATCCTAAAAGGAACTACTGTGTCGCGAATCTTTGGTGCCGATCCTGCCATACTGGATTTGTTACTTGAGGCAGGGAAAGAACTAGAGGAGCAAGGCGTTCGCGCCATCATAGGTGCCTGTGGGTTTTTCGGCAATTTCCAGAAAGAGGCTGCCGCCAGACTGGATGTCCCCGTCTATCTTTCCAGCCTGCTGCAGATTCCAATTGTCAGGCGGGGACTTAAGCCAAACCAGAAGGTAGGAGTCATCACTGCCAGTGCCCCATCGTTGACGCCGAAGCTTCTCAGTCAAAATGGGGTCGATGATTTATCTGACATTGTCATCACCGGGGCCCAGGACTTGCCTGAGTTTCAGCAAATTTTGAAGACCGCCGGTAGTTTTAATAGCAACAAGATTGAGCAGCAACTGGTCGGTCTGGCCAAGAAATTCGTCAGCGACAATCCGGATATTGGGGCGATATTGCTGGAGTGCAGCGACATGCCGCCTTACGCTTGGGCCATCCAGAATGCTGTTAGACTTCCGGTGTTCGACTTCATCACGTTAATAAACTGGGTCCATAGCGCTATGGTACGCCGCCCCTTCGCCGGTTTTATCTAGGTAGTAGTGTTCGGGAAATCGCACCGTTGCTGATGAGGCAGGCGTGACATGCCTCATTTCATACGAAGGCAGGTTGGAAGGAGTTACTGGTTTATGCGCGCTAATTATGTCCAGTATGGCAGCCCGCAGTTTCGCATTTTGTCTGACAAGCAGGTAGAGGAACTATACTTTGCCACCCTTCAGATACTGGAAAGGACGGGGGTGGCATTCGAGTGTGAGGAGGCAATTGA
>CAZJGF010000025.1:0-16501 GCA_964545665.1 uncultured Dehalococcoidales bacterium | reverse complement strand
TAGCGCCCTTTCATAACCCATGTATGTGTCACCTATCTATCTGAACTAGATCAGAGACAATTAAGAGAAACCTGCAAAATCCTTGTGCTTTTTTATATAGGGAATAAGCCCGCCTTCCTTAAGGATAGCAGACATCAACCGCGGTATTTTGCTGCAACTCAGTTCGATTCCAGCAGTCAAGTCAATCACCATCCCGCCAGTTAAATCTATCTCTAATTCATCACCACTGTTGATTCTATCGGTGTCGCACAACAAGATGGGCATTCCCTGGTTTATGGCGTTTCTGAAGAAGATGCGAGCTGCTGACTTGGCTAGAATGGCGCTTATCCCTGACATTTTGATTACTATAGGAGCGTGCTCTCGACTGGAACCAAGGCCAAAATTTTTGCCAGCAACCAGGAAATTGCCAGGTTGTACTCTAGAGGTAAATCCCGGAATAGTATCCTCCAAGACGTGTTTGGCAAGCTCAGGCAGGTTACTCCGTAGATAGGTAAACCTGCCAGGAATGATAAGGTCCGTGGAGATATTATCACCTAATTTAATAGCTTTGCCTTTAAGCCTTATGTCAGGCATTCGCATGACTACTCCCTTAAGATTCTTGGAATTCTAAGGGGACCCATTACATAATCTCCCTGGGGTCGGTGATCTCACCCTTTACAGCTGAGGCAGCAGCCGTGGCTGGACTGGCTAAGTATATCGTAGCTTCAGGATTGCCCATCCTACCCTTGAAGTTACGGTTGGCAGTGGAAAGGCAAGCTTCGTCATCTCCCAGCACTCCCTGGTGAAGACCAAGGCAAGCAGCGCAGCCCGGGGGCAAGATAACTGCTCCCGCTTCAATTAGACTTCGAATATAACCTAATTCCATAGCTTGAATAAATACTTGCCGTGAAGCTGGTGCTATTAGCAATCTGGTAGCGGGATGTCTTTTCCTGCCCTGTAATATGTTAGAAGCTACAGCTAAATCCTCAAGACGCCCATTGGTACAAGTCCCGATGAACACCTGTTGGATTTTGACTCCTCTTGCTTTACTAACTGGTAGAACATTATCCACGGTATGGGGCAAAGAGACCATTGGCTCGAGCTCACTGAGATTCAGCGGTATGTCTCGCTCGTAGTGCGCATCGGTATCGGGGCAAAGTGGTTTATAGCTGTCACCGCGGCCCTGACTTGCTAAGAACTGTTGAGTCACCTCATCACTGGGAAACAAACCGACTTTGGCCCCAGCCTCCACGGTCATGTTAGCTATGGTGAGGCGTTGCGACATGGTCATATGGGTCAAAGCTTCGCCACCAAATTCTAAAGCTTTGTAAGTAGCGCCATCAGCTCCAATTTGACCTATCAGGTAGAGAATCAAGTCCTTGGCATATACTCCTTCAGGGAAGCTGCCGCTGAGATTGATGAAAAAAGTCTCGGGTACACGAAACCAGGTCTTGCCTAAAGCTAAAGTCACTGCTATATCACTGGAACCCATGCCAGTGGCAAAAGCAGCAAAGGCACCAGCGGTAACAGTATGGGAGTCAGAGCCAACGATTATGTCTCCGGGCCTGGCGAAGCGCTCGGCCACCAATTGATGGCAGACTCCATCGCCTACGTCGCTGATGCAGCATCCAGTTTCCTTGGCAAATTGACGCAGAAACATATGGTCATTAGAAAGCTGTCTGGCTGGACTGGGGGCGGCATGGTCAAGGAAAACCAGTGAGTTCCGCGGCTCGGCTATATTGTCGAAGCCAAGCTCTTTGAATTGTCTTATAGCTAGAGGCCCAGAGCTATCCTGAACGAAGACTAGATCTACTTTGGCGATAACGATATCTCCAGCTCTGGCGTCGGGTTTTGATTTAGCAGCTAAGATTTTTTCTGCTAGCGTCTTACCCATCTGATTAGACAATTATTGCCAGCACCTCATTAGTATTTACCTTATCACCAGGTTTAAAGTTCATGGCCTTAATCTTGCCATCTTCAGGAGCAGGTAAAACATTTTCCATCTTCATTGCCTCTAGAATGACTACACCATCACCAGCTTTAACCTCATCTCCTTCTTTTACTAAATAGCGTATGACCGTGCCTGGCATTGGTGCCAGCAAAGGAGTCCCAGCAACAACTTCCTCCTCCACTGCTTTTGCCTCTTCCTCTATTTCTGCTGGCGCTTCAACCTTTTCAAACAACTTGCCAGACTTGACTTTGGCTATGAGTTCGTCCTCTCGTTTTACATCTTCTAGAGTCCTTGGTTTGGTTTCAGGTGGTGGCTGTTCTAAGCCATACTTCCATCTAAGGAAACGCATCCCAGTGGTGGGATAAAGGGCGTAAATAAGGACATCGCCGATGTCTTTGGCAACGTCTTTAGTCGCTTGCGCAGCCTTGTCTAATTCGGGCTCTAATATATGAGCAGCTCGGCTGGTGATTGGTTGTTCGCCTCTTTCATAACCCTTGAGAATCACTTTTTGCACTTTGGGGTCGATAGGAGCTGGCGGCTTGCCATAAAGGCCATAGACATAGTCCTTAACTTGTTCAGAAATAACCTTATATCTGCCAAAGAGGACATTGTCAATTGCCTGAGTGCCCACAATTTGGCTAGTAGGTGTGACCAGAGGTGGGTACCCCAATTCCCTCCGAGTTCGTGGAAGCTCAGCATAGACTTCAGATAATCTATCGAGGGCATTAGCTTCTCTTAGCTGAGCTACCATGTTAGTAAACATTCCCCCTGGAATTTGATGCCGTAGCACCCGGGTATCGATTACCGACATCTTGGTGGTGTCTAGGAAGTCACGGTATTTGGGGCCTATAGATTCAAAATACTCGTCCAGCTTAAGGAGGTGTTCCAGGTCAAGCCCGGTATCTCGAGGAGTGCCACGGAGAGCTACTACGATTGGCTCTATTGCCGGATGGGAAGTGCGCAGAGCAAAAGGAGCAACACAGGTATCAACGATGTCTACTCCAGCTTCAGTGGCTTTTAGAAAGCTCATATCGGCCATGCCACTGGTGAAATGGCTATGAAGGCAAACAGGTATTCTTAAGGCTTGCTTCAGGGCGTTAACTAAGTTATAAGCATCGTCGGGAGCAATAAGCCCGGCCATATCTTTAACACACAGGCTATCAGCTCCCATATCTTGAACTATGAGAGCTTTATTCACGTAGTAATCAATATTGTAAACAGGCCCGCCCAATTTTGGCTCAGTGAGCGAGTAACACAGCGAGCCCTGGATATGCTTACCGCGGTCCTTGATAGCTTTAAAGGCAGTCCCAAAATTGCGTTCATCGTTAACAGCATCGAAGACACGGAATACATCAATGCCACAGTCTGCAGCGTGGTGAACAAAAGCAGTAACTACATCGTCAGCGTAGTTGCGATAGCCGACCAGATTCTGCCCGCGAAGCAACATTTGAAGTTGCGTATGTGGCATTAGTTTCTTTAGGATGCGTATCCTCTCCCAGGGGTCTTCATTCAGAAAGCGAGTCATAACGTCAAAGGTAGCCCCTCCCCAAATTTCCATGGACCAAAAGCCAGCCTTATCCATCTCCGGGGCAATGGCCTCCAGGTCCTTAGTCCGCACTCGTGTGGCCAGCAAAGATTGGTGCCCATCACGAAAAGTGAGGTCAGTGATCTTTAATGGATTTTTATTTACGTCTGAAGTCATATTTCTCCTCTAGTCAAATTTAAGTCTGTCCCGTATTTCAACTTCAAAGCGCTGCGAAGTCTGGGGCTCTCATGTCGGCATTATGCCATGGTTTTTCGCTGGCAACTTCACATCCTTACTGGCAAACAACTTCAGCGCTTTGCATACGAGTTCTCTCGTTTCTGCCGGATCTATAATAGCATCTATATGTAACTTAGACGCAGGCAGATATGGGTTGGCAAATCTCTCTCTATACTCCTTTATCAACTCGGCTCGCTTCTGGGCAGGATCGGCTGCTTCCTTTATTGTCTTAACCTCGATAACATCTACGGCTCCTTCCGGTCCCATTACTGCCATCTCAGCCGTAGGCCATGCGAAAACCACATCTGCGCCCAAGTCCCTGGAGCACATGCCCAGATAAGACCCTCCATATGCTTTTCTGGTAACTATGGTTATCTTGGGCACTGTCGCCTCTGAATAAGCGAAAAGCATCTTTGCACCGTGCCTTATTATCCCGCCCCACTCCTGGTCTGTTCCCGGCATATATCCTGGAACGTCAACAAAATTCAATACGGGTATGTTAAAAGCATCACAGAATCTAATGAACCTGGAAGCTTTGTCACAAGCATTTATATCGAGACAACCGGCAAGATACATTGGCTGCTGCGCTATTATCCCTGCTGAGTCCCCATTCATCCTTGCGAAGCAGCATATAATGTTTCTGGCATATCTTTCCTGCCACTCAAAGATTGCTCCATTATCTACCACCAATCTGAGAACCTGTTTCATGTCATAAGGAACTGTGGAACGAGCAGGCACTATTTCCCTTAGTTTTGGCTCAACCCTATCCGGGGGATCACTGGTTTCGGTGTGTGGCGGTTTCTCCGCGTTGTTTTGAGGCAAATAACTAAGCAAAGTCTTTATTTGTTCTATGCATTCATCCTCGTCCTTAGCGAAAAATGTCCCGTTTCCACTTTTCTCACAGTTGATCCTGGCGCCGCCGAGTTCCTCCGCCTCAACTTCCTCACCCAAAACTGCCTTGATTACTCTCGGTCCGGTGATGAATGCTTGAGTTCTCTTATCCACGGTAAATATGCAGTCCATTAATGCTGGTGAATAAACAGCCCCTCCAGCGCAGGGTCCCACAATGGCACAAAGCTGAGGGATAACACCTGAATATATGGTATTTCTATAGAAGAGGTCTCCGTAGCCAGACAGCGAATCAACCCCTTCTTGTATCCTCGCCCCGCCAGAGTCAGCCACATATAATACCGGACAGCGGGCTTTTGCCGCCTCGTCCATTACTCGGCACATTTTGTCTGCGTGTCTCCTCCCAAGCGTACCACCCATAACCGTGAAATCCTGAAAGAAAGCATAGACAGGCCTTCCGTTGACATTCCCGTATCCGGCTATGACACCATCCGCCGGTATATCTTTCTTATACAAATCATATTGCAAGCTTTCAGATTTGCACCATAAGCCAATTTCAAGGAATGTGCCTGGGTCATAGAGCTTGTCGACTCTCTCTCTTGCTGTGTACTTTCCCCGCTCGTGTTGACGCTTTATCGCTTCCTCTCCCCCCATTCCCTTTAACCTTGCCTCCTCTTTCTTCATCCACTCGAGTTTTTCCAAAGCGGTCTCTCCATTTGGCATGACTAACCTCCTTGACTACGATTTTAAAGTTTAATGTCGCTTCAGTGCCTTTGTCAATGAGCCTGAAAGCTGACAAGATTTCCTGGGGCGAATTCGCCTGCTATAATTAAACGACGTGGCTAATTACAATAGTGGTAAACAAGAAGGACTCGGCTATACGCGCTGTGGAGGGGAACTCTTTCAGTGGGGTAAGCGAACCTATATTATGGGAATTATTAACCTTTCCCCGGATTCCTTCGCTGGCGATGGGTTAGGTGGTGTTGAACCTGCCGTAGATAGGGCTAAACACATGGCTTCAGAGGGAGCGGATATTATCGACGTGGGTGGTGAGTCAACTCGTCCTGGCTCGACGCCCATTTCAGTTGATGAGGAGCTCAGCCGGGTAATTCCAGTCTTGGAAAGGCTGACTAAGGAGATGTCTGTGCCGCTAAGCATTGATACTTACAAGCTAGAAGTAGCCCGGGAGGCTCTAGATGCCGGTGTTAATATGATAAACGATATCTGGGGACTAAAAAAAGAGCCAAAGCTAGCTGAGCTGCTAGCTCAGCGAGATACGCCTATCGTTTTGATGAGCAATCAGCGTGATATCTCCCCGGACCATAGCGTTACTTTCCCCGATATCATGGCAGTGCTCATCGCGGATTTACAGAGAGCTATACAGCAAGCTCTAATATCGGGCGTGTCCCGGGAGAATATCATCATCGATCCTGGCATTGGCTTTGGCAAGACGCAACAGCAAAATCTGGAAATCATGCGGAGGTTGGAGCAAATGGAAGTGCTGGGCAGGCCTGTCCTTATAGGGACTTCGCGCAAATCAGTGATAGGCCGTGTGCTTGATTTGCCTGCCGACCAGAGGTTGGAGGGGACAGCAGCTACCATTGCTATTGGCATTGCCAAGGGGGCTGACATTGTCCGCGTGCACGACGTGAAAGAAGTAGCACGCGTGTGTAAGATGAGCGACGCCATTATCAGGGGTTAGCCGTAAATTGGCCACTGTTTATCTTTGTCTTGGCTCAAATTTGGGGGACCGGGAGAAAAGTCTGGCTCAGGCTCTGGCCTTGCTTTGTCAGCAGGCGAAGTTGGAAAAGGTCTCATCTGTGTATGAGACTGAACCAGTAGGGTATAAAGAGCAGCCTCTCTTTCTCAATCTGGTGTGTCAGATTACCACCAATTTGAGTCCTGAGGAACTCCTTCGCCTGGCCAAAGCCATAGAAATCAGAATGGGGAGAGTGCCCAGTTTTCCTGATGCGCCTCGCCCTATTGACATAGATATCCTGTTTTATGACAGTAAGGTTATCAGAACCCAGGATTTGACTATCCCTCACCCCCGTCTGGCAGAGAGAGCTTTTGTTCTCATACCCCTGGCTGAGATCGCCTCAGACCTGGTTCATCCTGAGCTGCGCAGAACCGTTGTTCAACTAGCTGATGAGGCGAAGGGGCGTAGCGGTGTGCGGAAATGGAGGGATGGGGCATTAGGAGGTTCGAATGTATCAACTATTTGTGGAAGAACACTTTGATGCTGCACATTATCTGAGAAATTACCATGGCAAATGTGAAAATCTGCATGGCCATCGGTTTAAAGTGGTAGTTTGTTTGGAGGCAACGAAGCTTAATGAGGTTGGCCTGGCTTATGATTTTGCCCAATTGAAGCGTTACTTGAGGGAATTCTTGGCTCAATTTGACCATGCTTGTCTCAATGATATAGCGCCGTTTGACAAAATCGAGCCCTCTTGTGAAAACATTGCTGCCACTATATATGATAAGCTACAGCCTTGTTTCTCAAGCTTGCCGGTTAAATTAGCCTGCGTGGAGGTCTGGGAGTCCCCTACCAGCGGAGTAGCTTACTACCCTTGAGCTTTGTCTAGCTCCGGCGGCAGCAAATTGGGAATTGAGTCAACAATGGGATAGGAATACTGGCATTTGGGGCAATACAAAGAGCCAGTGACAATTTCCGCCCCTTCCTCCTTGTCTACATTAAGCTGCAATTCCCCTTTACATACCGGGCAGGCCAAGATCTGAATTAATTCTCTCTTCATCCTAGCTACGGAGGATTATAGCAGATGAGCGCTGGGATAAGATATGGAGAAAGATGCTATAATACCTCTCAGGAGGGGAAAATGACAGTTCGCATCAGAAAAACTTACCGGGGCATAAATCCTGAGATGCTTAGTGACGAAATACGCGGTTTGCTGCAAAAGCAGGGGGTTATAGCTGACGATGCCAAGTTTCAAACTTATTCCATTCCCAGTGGCCAAACGCAGTCCCGTGTCACTATGATACTAAGAACGGAACGCAAAAAAGAATGCGGCAGCGCACACATAATAAGCTCGCCTAAAGGCGAAGCCAAAATCATTCTCGACATAGACGAAAACCTTCTCTCCAAAGAAAGAGTCTCCGCCATTCAAGAGGACTTAGATTTCATCCTTGGCTCTTACGAAGTTAAGTGGTAGTCTGTGAAAGAAACCAAGCAGGAGCGAAGAGAGAAGCGCCGAGCTAAGGAAAAAGCTACGGTGCCTCAGCATGGCAAGAGCCTGGCAAGAATATACATGGATGCCGTACGCAAGAGAGCGAAGGTGGATCGAGAGTCAGAAGACAAAGCAGGTCAATAGACCCGTCTCTTATCTCTCTTTCTCTTCTATTCAGGTAAGTATATCTTCAGCAACTCTTTGCCCCGCTACTGAATGGAGGCCACGCTCAAGACGCTCTACCTGGCAAGCCGAATAGCTAATTGCTATCTTTCTTATCACAGCATATTCTCTTGTTCACGATTACATCCGAAAACAACCTCGGTCGAAACCCAGAAGCTGATGGGTGGCAGAAGTCCTTGTTTTATCCTGGACGGCTCGCCACCTGGCATCTACTCATTCGGGTTCGCGTTTCACCAGAGTGTTGAGCCGCCGTCAACAAGCAGTGTCTGACCAGTAACGAAATCGGATGCATCTGAGGCAAGGAATATGGCAGCGCCAACATGGTCCGAGGGGTCACCCAGCCTTCCCATAGGAATGCCGCTGAGCCTCTCCTGTAAGTCTTCAGGGTGCTCCTCAAGGTACTTTTTGTTAAGGGGAGTAATGGTTGGGCCAGGGCCAATGGCGTTGACGTTTATGTTGTATTTTGCCCACTCACCGGCCAGCGCCCGGGTCAGGTGAGAAACTCCCGCTTTTGAAGCGGCATAAGCTGACCGCAGAGGCTGGGTTACCTCAGAGACATTGGATGAGATATTTATGATTTTCCCCTTTTTTCTTTGAATCATATGCCTTCCCACAAGCTGACAGCAGAAGAAAACTCCCTTCAGGTTTATGTCCATAATATAGTCCCATTCCTCCTCTGAAATCTCTTCTGCTGGCTTCCTTACTATGACCCCGGCGCTGGTGACCAGAATATCTATTTTCCCGAAATCGTCAATGGTCTTTGAAACTAGCTCAGCCACAGAAGACCTGAGGCGCACATCAGTCGGGATGGCCACTGCACTAAGCCCCTCAGCCCTTAGCGACTCAGCCGCTTTTTGTCCCTCGGGAGCCCTTCGGTTGGCAATAACCACCGTAGCTCCTGCCATGGCAAGACCCCGGGCAATAGCAAAGCCTATTCCCTGATTGCCACCAGTCACTATGGCTGTTCTTCCTGACAGGTCAAAGATGTCCATTGTTTTGTCTCCTTTATTGGATTCTCGTCCTTGCCTCCCTGGTTCAGCCGGGAGAAAATTACAACGCTATGGAAGCTGCTGCCCTAAGGTTTTCACGGCTGCTGGCCTATTTCTGCGCCACTACCCTGTTCTTGAGAAGGCCGATGCCTTCGATCTCGACCTCGATGACGTCACCCACCTTAACTGGGCAGTGCCCTCCCTCGGGCGTCCCTGTCCAGACCACATCCCCGGGGCGCAGGGTTAGGAAGGCCGAGATGTAGCTGATGAGCTTCTCGATGCTGAATATCATGAGACTGGTATTGCTATCCTGTTTGGTTTCGCCGTTTACCCTGCCTTTGATAGCCAGGTTGTGAGGGTCGATGTCAGTGACGAGGAATGGCCCCAATGGCCCAGAAGTATCGAAGCCTTTAGCTCTGGTGAGCCGTTCGTCCTTCTCAAACAAGTCCATGAGCGTGCAGTCGTTACCGCAGGTGTAGCCTAGAATGTAATCCAGCGCTTTTTCCTCGGAAACATTCTTGGCCTCCCGCTTCATGATGCAGCACAGCTCTGCTTCGTAGCGAAGATCGTGGGATATGGGCGGATAGATGATGTCACCGCCGGGGTCGACCACTGTGCTAGCTGGCTTGAAGAACAATGCTGGTTCCTTGGGCATAGCCACGCCGAGCTGCTTGATTGTGCCCGTGTAGTTCCGCCCGCAAGCAACCATTATACTGGGCTCGGCTGGCGCTAACAGCCTCACGTCACGTAATTGGCACAACACCTTCCCCTTCTCGAAGTCGCTGTAAAGGTCGCCAACCAGGGAGAATACTGTGTCATCCTCGACGATGCCCCAGTTCACCTTGTCCTGCCACTGGAAACGCACAATCTTCATCATTCCTCCTTTATTGTCGGTCTTTCCGTATTCTAGACCAACGATTCTTTGGGGGCAAGAGGCACAGTTATCGGGTTGGCGTCCTAAGCAGTGTCGTTGCTTCCGAGCGGACGGGGAACGTAAATGGGCAAAGAACAGCGTCAATCAAGTTCAGGGGAAAAGCGGTTGGCCAAATCTTACTATCTCCTGCTGCAAGCCTCTGACTGTTTCCAGGCTTTCCGCGAAGCACTTTTCAGTAAAGGAATCGAGAATCTGCCCTGCTTTTTCTGTATCTCCTCCTCGTATCAGGCTAGCTGCTTCCTTTTCTACAGGTTGTAGTTCCTTGGCAAACTTAGCCTCGAGTTCATCGAGAAACTTCCTTACTACGGGGTGCCTGATATTCCATGTACTCCCGATGTCATCGCCTTTGGTAATATCCAGTAGTTTCCTGGTTTCCCACCAGTAGGAATCAGAGGAGTAGCCGTCCTTTATTGCTTTGTTTGGAGCTGTAATTCTCTTACCTGCTGTACCTGCATTTTCAACAAAGGCAGGGAGTTTGGTACCCTGAACAAAGACCGGTACATAAATGCCGTTGCAGGGCGGCCCGGCGCACCACCACATCGTAGGCAGGCAGCCACTCCCCTTAGGAGGTAAAACAAAGATAGCAGAGCTGGCAGTGTTTCCCCAGGTAAAACATGCCGGCGATGAGTGCATGCAAATTGTCATGAAATCAGGCAATGTGGGATTAAATTGAGGACCTTTCAGGAAGGTGTCTTCATAGTGGTCACGCAGAATGCGTTTGAACCATTCTAGGTCTATAGCGCCTGCTTTTTCACTGAGAAGCTGACGATATCTCATTGCTCGATTGTGAGATAGCTGAGCCGCAGTATGAAAATCGACATAAGCCAAAGCCGCATTAAATTCATTGGCTCTATCGGCTGGCCACCACCCCCTTTCAACCGCGTAACTTACCAGGTTGGCATCTGAGAAGTCCCATCTGGTTGTGATGCTTGGCTCATTTGAAACAGCCCAGCTACCTTCTGGCAGCTTCAGAGCAGCCCAATGCTTTTCGTATGTTTCCACTGCCCAGGCCTCGTTAGCATCGGCGACGATGTAGGAATTATCGTATCCACCTTTGTCATGACCAACGCCAGGTACAGCAGAGCCAAACTGCCCATATGCTTGGGCAAGTTTTCCCACCCAGTCTATCGCTTGTTGTGCTGTTTCCGACCTTTCTAGGGCAAGTCGCACCACGTCCATTCCTAAGAGACCAAGCTCAGGAGATTTCCCTGCCCGATAAGCCTTGGCGTTCTCCCTGAAGGTCTTGGTATAAATAGCTTCGTTGCCCATAGCAACGCCGTGCTCATTCACCCCCTCCTCATATCCCCAGCACCAATACGGGCGTGAGCCCAAGGTGGCATAAGTCTCCTCGACCGGGGGTATGCTTATATGTTCAAGCTGAAGCATTCCGCCTGCCTTGAAATGATGTCTTGAGTGGAGCTCTAGGTACTGAGAGTCGAAAACGGGTCTATCGCTATTCTTTCCCAGTATTGTATATCCAGCCTGAGTAGCGTCTGGTAAGGCAACTCCTGTGTCGCAGGCAAGAAGACTATTTATTGGCTCAATAATAGGGGACGTGCTCTCTCTAACCTCTGGCGTTCTGGCTGATTCCATGAATACCGTTTGTCTATTATCCATTCTGCTGATGATTTGGTCAAGGCAATCTGCTCCAGGGCAGTCACTCACGGCTGCCCTGTAACCATACAGCACAGACTGAGGTTACTACGAACACCACGATAGCTGTAATGGTGAAGCTGGCAGAGAAGCCAAAGTGGTCGACAAGGTAGCCTATTGCCGGGGTTAGTACGCCGCTGCCTTCCATGCTGCCGAAATAGTAGATGCCGAGTATCGTCGAGCGGTTACGTTCTGAGGTCTGGTCAATGATATACGCTTCTGACACCGGCGCGCGGGCATACATAATCATTCCGATGGTAATCAGTAAGGCAGCGGCGCTCCATCCCGGGGAGACTAGATTCAGCAGGTATATGGCAGGGCTGGCAGCGAAGCACGTCACCAGCACCACTGGCATCCTTCCCAAGCGGTCGGAGAGATATCCACCCAAAATGCCTGCCCAGAACCCGGAAGAGTAGATAAGGGCTATGGACGCCGCAGCTATCTGCTTGCTAATGCCCAAATGGTCGACCAGGAACAGAGGTATGAATGAGATTATGGAAATAACCGAAGCCTGGGTAAATGTGCTCAGAGTGAGAAATGGTGCCAGGCGACGCAAACGACCTGGAGCGGATGGGGTCTCTTTATCACTGGTGATTGCACCATGCTCAGCCTCCTTTGGGGCGAGCCGCCGGCCCAAGAGCACATAAAACACGATTCCGAATCCGATGGCAGGGATAGCTAGCCCAATGAATGGGCTACGCCAGCTCCAGGCAGCGGCAATGGCAGCGGCGATGAGTGGAGACAAGAAGTAGCTGGCGCTACCTCCAATCATGTGCACTCCCAAAGCCTGGCCCCGGTTTCTCGGTTCAACCAGTGCTGAGATAGCTGGTGACGCCGCTGGGTGGTAGCCACCACCCAAAAGCCCCATAAGCACTAAGAATACCAGCATCATCACATAGCTTTGCGAAAGGCCGACTAGAAGACCGGCCAGCGCTACACCGCTGATGCCCATAGTAATTAGCATGCGGGGGCCAATACGGTCGGCGAGTCGACCTGCTGGCAGTTGGCTGATGCCATACGGCAGAGCGAATGCTGAGATAACTAACGCAGATTTAGTATAGTCAAGAGCGAAATCATCGCGGATAAACGGTAAGAGCGGTACCGGTAGTGCGGTAAGCAGGTGGTGGGCAAAGTGTGCCAGCACGAATAGGGGCAATAGCCCGGGGAAAAACGAGCGGAAATTGAATTTCTTGATTGTGGTTTCCTTTTCCAGTCCCCCCGTGGTTTCCTTAGCTGGAATTATGACTGCTTAGCTCTTTGGACATAGATGAACAGGGCTCTCTCTTTTCGGAGCCCATTTCCCCAATTATGAAAAGATGTACTGGGGTCTCTTTTCTCCCAACTACTCGCCTTCCCACCCTGTTCAAAGAGAAGGCAGCTATTCAAGTTGGTGCTCTTAAGCTTCAGGAACCATAGGATAATAGCCACGGGCTACATCTATACGACCCAGTTCAGCGCCACCTTCCCATAGTTGAATGATCTTGCAATCCCGCAAATACTTTTCTATGTTGTATTCCTTCATATAGCCATAGGAGCCAGTAAGCTGCATGGCCTTGTTACATACATCAATTGCTACCTCACAAGCATATACTTTGGCGCCGGAAGCTCTTGATATTTGAGCATCGCTATAAGGAGAGCCGTAGACTTTGCGATTACCGAACATGCTGGCAACTGTCAGATAGTAGAATCTTGCACTCTGAACGCCGATGATCATGTCTGCCAACATTGCCGCTTGTAAACTATGCTGTCTGACTTGCTTACCACCGTAATACCTATTTGCGGTAAAATCGAGGGCAATATCAAGCACGGCCTGAGCAGCGCCAACGGCAAACGCTGCGCTGGATAGCCGTCCCCAGGATAAGAAGTTGCGAAAACTCTGATGGTCCTTTCCGGGCTCTAAAGATGCCCGATATTCCTTCGGTACTCTTACATTGTCGAGGTGAATGCTGGCATTTACGTCGGTGTATCTCATGCCCATTTTGTTTTCTGGCTTGTCGAAGGAGAGACCTGGCGTAGTCGCCGGGACATAGATGAGGGCAATTCCTTCCTCAGCTAAGTTGGGGTCCGTGGTGCAAGTCACTAGATAGGCATCAGCAACGCTGGCGCCACTGGGGAACTGTTTAGCCCCGTTTATAACCCACTCATCACCATCCAGTCTGGCAATGGTATGAATCCCCTTTCCCCTGTAATCTGCGCTTTCTATGTTACAGCCGCCTTCGGGCTCGGTCATTGCCTGGCAGGCCTCGTGAAATTCCTCAGCGCAGAAATGAGGGCACAGGTCGTTGATCACTCTCTCATTGTGAGACCGCATAGCCGGGCCAAACACCCAGGGCGGAATACTGAGGGTCATAGCTATTCCACAATCCCCTCGGGATACCTCTTCATATCCCACCATCAGTGAAACCGCGCTTGCGCGCAGGCCGCCCAGCGATTCGGGCAAGCCCCTTTTATGCAGACCCATCTTGGCCAATCCATTCAAAACATGGTGAACAAGATCGCGATCCTCATCCTCATCCAGTTGTTGCCTGACCGGCATTATTTCCTTACTCACGAAATCGCGGATTGCCGACACCATCATTTTGTCCTCTTCAGTGATGAATTCGCCGTATTCCAGCATTCTAACCTCCTTTCATCCTCTGTGTTGCCGAAATATTCTGCAGATTACCACAGTCCAATTATTATATCAAGGCAGTGCTGTTGACAGAGCAGGCGTACTCTCCCAGTTTGGATTTGAACCGACCGCCTCCGGTTTGTGCACAGGCGACTGGTGATATAATCTAATCATCTCAAAGTTCATCCAGGCGTGGTGAGCTAAGGGGAGTATAGCGCTCATAGCTGGAGGGCAGCATAATGGTTGAACAGGTTTTACCCGGTATGTATAGAATGGAGATTCCTCTGCCCAGAAGTCCGTTAAAGGCCATAAATTCCTACCTGATAAAAGGACAGAAGCGGTGTTTGATTATTGATACTGGCATGAACCGGGAAGAATGCAGGCGTGAAATGCTGTTGTGCCTCAAGACGCTGAATGTGGATTTAAGCAAGGCGGACTTTTTCATTACTCATCTGCATGCGGACCACCTGGGTCTTGTAGGGGACCTTGCTACTGATACATCCAAAGTCTACTTCAATCAGAAAGAAGTCTCACTGGCTAATCCCGGGGAGGAGTACTGGCGGCAACTCAGTGAGATGTTCAAATCGCATGGTTTTCCTGAAGACGAGCTGGGAAGAGCCATGGAAAGGCACCCTGGTCGAATATATAACTTAAAGCGCCACGTTGATTTTTGCCTGTTGGGGGAAGGCGATATCATGGATGTTGGAGATTACAGCTTCAGATGCATTGAAACCCCGGGGCATACTCCGGGACATATCTGCCTCTATGAAGCCGGCAAGAAGGTTCTTGTTTGTGGAGACCACATTCTTTTTGACATAACGCCTAATATCACTACCTGGCGTGGCATGAGGAATCCTCTGGGACAATATCTGACAAGTCTGGACCAGGTCTATGGCCTCGACGTCAACCTTGTGTTACCAGGTCACAGGAGGACTTGGAATAACCACAGAAGACGGATCGCGGAATTAAAGGAACACCATCGAACCAGGTTAGCGGAGGTACGGCTTGCTCTCGAAGACGGCGAGAAGGCTGCTTTCGAGATAGCCCCCTGGGTGACCTGGGATATCAAATGCAGCTCATGGGAATCATTCCCTCCGACACAAAAGATATTCGCTGTGGGAGAGACATTAGCCCACCTGGAATACCTTGAGGAGCGGGGGATAGTACACAGAAGGACTGAGGAGGACAAGGTCCTGTTCTCCTTATCATGAACCTGACCGGCGCAAACTAGGCGGGGGGCACATTGACCTGCCGCTCAAAGCTGTTTGTTCCCGGGCAAGTTTTCTATACCTCGTCTGTGGAGTAGCGGTCAGTTAGCCCCGTGGGACAACAAACGTCGCCGCTCGCGGTACAACCTCTATGGTTACCGGCGTTTCTTCAACAACGTCCCCGTCTGCCTGCGCTGGAAGACATTCTTCACAGCCGACGGTGATGCGCTCACCACGTGCGATACAATGGATACTCCTCTTTCTTCTTCTTACCAGAAGATCCAGTAGGACGTTGAGCAATTCTCGCGGGGTACTCTTGTAAATGACACAGACTTCTAGTTTCCCGTCATCAAATTGGCTATCGGCAAGCCTGTACTGCGGCATACCTACGGCTCCTATATTGGCAATAAATATCTCTGCTGCTTTTACCTGCTGCCATTTCCCATCTATCTCCAGAGAGAACCTGTGCGGAGTCGCTTTAACCAGACGGCGGATAACGGCAAGTACATAGGCAAATATTCCAAGTGAAGATTTCTGTTCTTGCCTCACCTCCTTTACTGAAGATGACGAAAGGCCTATTGATGCGTTCATGAAAAACAGTCGGCCGTTTATTTCCAAACCGTCGATTGTCCTTGTTTCTGTGGAAGAAACAAGCAGGTTTAGAGCGTCTTCGATATTCAGCGGAATGCCAAGGACTTGCGCCAGCAGATTGGCCGTGCCGACGGGTATTATGAGAATAGGAGATGGCTTTGTCCGCAGATGACTGGCAACCATGGCTACTGTCCCGTCCCCTCCCACCACAACAAAAGCCTCAACCTGTTCGCTTGTAGCTTTCCTGACCCTTTCTGCCAGGTCTTCCTGAGCAGCAAGGTAGTATACCTCGCCGGAAAGCCCCTCAGTGGACAGGATGTCAGCCAGGCGTCTCTGAAAGACGTCTTCCCGGTACTTTCCAGACCTGCGATTGGCAACAATCAAGATCTTCTTCTTTGAATTCTGTCCCATAGCCTCGTTCTTCACCATTTGCCGTGGTCACATGGAGTTTACACTTTTGCCACGATTTTGTCTTTCCGTTGAGCACGTAGCTGCTCACAGCGTTGACTCCATGTAGATTGTCTCAGCAGGCTGACCAACTGGAGCAGGTGCCAGAATTGCAACTATGGTGTATAATTGCGAGATAGGTCCTGGAAATCTGGC
>CAZJGF010000024.1:0-16989 GCA_964545665.1 uncultured Dehalococcoidales bacterium | reverse complement strand
ACTCAATCTTCCGAGGCATTTTGAAGTCGGCCAGGCTTTGACCGCAGAAACTACGTATCTCCTGTTTAGTAACCCTTTGCCCTTCCTTGGGCACGACAAACAAAGTGGGTATTTGCCCTCCGTGCTCATCCACGATGCCGACATATGCTGCCTCCGCCACACTGGGATGTTTCAAAAGTACATCTTCAACCTCTGTAGGTGGAATCTTAATTCCAGCCGAGGTCACTATGATGAATGACTTCTTCTCTATGTATTCTATGTAGCGGTCTTCGTCCATCCTGACCAGATCGCCAGTATGAAACCAGCCATCCTTGAGCACCTGAGAGGTAAGCTCGGGGGCTCTATAGTAGCCCTTCATTACCTGAGGGCTCCTGCAAACAAGCTCACCAGTTTCCCCACGAGGAACTTCTTTACCATCCGAGTCTATTAGCTTGACTTCTTCAATTGGCTTGCCGGCTGTGCCCAGTTTACGGTTGTGCATATCACCGAGGGTGGTAGCAATAGCCTCAGTAGTCCCATATATTTCACACAGGGTTAAGCCAAACTTTCGCTCTAAATCCTGCATGAGATGAACTGAGGCTTTTGCCCCGGCGGTAAGCGCCATTCGCAGTGAACTGAGGTCACATTCCTTGAGGGTCTTTTCATCTAACATGGCCAGGGCATTAAACATAGCCGGGACGCCCACGAGCATGGTCGCCCTTTCCTGCTCCACAGCTTCTAGAACATTCTTGGGGGTGAAACGAGGAAGAAGCACCATAGTAGACCCCTTCATGACGGAAATCAGGCCAACAACTGCCAGACCCAGAAGGTAAAAGAATGGGATCATTCCTACGCAGACATCCTCACCCGTTTGCTCCAAACCAGGTGCCACTATGCTAGCGGCTGCCATAAGTGAACTATGAGTATGCACGACACCCTTCTGCTTTCCCAAAACGCCTGAGGTATATATGATGGCAGTCTCATCGTCATCTTCTATGTCAACAGCCGGTGATATGGCAGAGCTACCAGCCACCATTTCCTTATAGGAGTCACTATCAACCTCCATAGTACGCTCCAACAGAGGGATAGTGGGCAGAACAGAAGACAGCATTTCGACGAAGTTCCTCTCAGTGAGCAGTATTTTGGAATCAGAATCACGCAACAGGGAATCATAGTCAGGTGCTTTGAGCATAGAACTAAGTATCACGGTCTTTCCACCAGCTTTAACAACGCCAAAATAATTAATCAGCCAATCTGGGTTATAGGAAAGCAAAATGGCCACGTGCTCGCCTTTTCGCAATCCCAAGTTTATGAGGGCATTAGCTACCCGGTTGGAAGCCGCGTCCAGTTCCCCATAGCCGACTCTTTGGGTACCAAGGACAATGGCAGTTTTCTGTGGCACCTCACTGGCAATCTCTTCTAGCATTTCCTTAATATTCATTTGCACCTTCCAGAAATTATTTCCCGCAATTATCTATCTCGGTCTCAATTCCCGTCAATACATCATAAGACGACATATTGCCCCGTAAGCCCTAGAAGTAAGGACAAGGCAAGTACGAAAACACGCGCTCAACAGCCTGCCTGGGTTTATTCCGACTGAGGAATCTGCCGAATAGCTTTACCCCATCGCAGCACGTTCACTTCAAACCGGTGCCTCACTTGACAAAACTTCTTCCTGGTGTAGAATAATACATCGGCTGGCGATGCATTACCCGTCTATTGACCGGTCCCGGCAGTGAAGAGACTAACATGAACAAAGTAGCTATCACGGTGAGCTTGGCTTGCATGTTTGCGGACGCCGCAAAGAAAAAGTGCATCACTATTATCCCTTTTCACATCAGAATGGGGAACGAAGACTAGTTGCACCCACAGGTCGATATGGAAAACTTTTATACCCTACTAGGTAAAAAGGAGAATCTACCTACAACAGCGCCATTTGGCGTGGTAGAGTGCTTCCAAACATGGCAGGAGCTGAGCCGAAGGGCCGAGGCCATTCTGCACATTTCCATTACTCAAACCTTTACCCCAGCCTATACGATAGCCTTGCGAGCTCAACAGATAGCCCGGGAAAAGCTCCCCAGGACAAGAATAGAGGTGATTGAAGTTGCATTTTATGCTACATCCTATTGAGCGAGTCTCCTGGCCAAGGCTAGAGAGGTTGCGATGAACAAAGTAGCTATTATGACTGACACCATATCCGGCATACCGCCAGAGATGGCTGAGGAATACAGTATCAAAGTGATACCTCTCTATATAATAATGGATGGCATAAGCTACGTGGAAACAGAGGTGAATAAAGATCAACTCTATACCCGATTAGCACAGAAGGAAAATCTGCCCACAACTTCGTCTCCCACCGCAGCACAATATCTGGAAGCTTATCGTGAACTGAGTCAGAAAGCAAAAGCCATCCTACATATTCATTATACCTCATGGATTGGAATGGGCTACAAAGAGGCCGTGCGGGCCAAAAACATGGCCAAAGAGGAGCTACCCCAAACCACTATTGAGGTAATCGACTCCCATGCCGAATGTGGAGCACAACTGCTTTGTGTTCTGGAAGCGGCGAGGGCTGCCCGCGACGGCAAGACTCTTCCTGAGGTAGTTGCTGTTGTCAATGACTTGATACCAAGATTGAACCTATTTTACATACTGGATACGTTGTACTATCTGCGAAGGGGAGGGAGAGTAGGCAAAGCAGCTGCATGGGTGAATTCAGCCCTAGCGGTGAAATCTATCTTGGAACTTGACGCTGCTACGAAGGGAGTAGCAACACCGGTCACCAGAACTAGAACCAAGGATGAGGCAATAAGAAAACTAGTTAGCATAGTAAAGGAGAGAAACCAAAATAAAATGGTGCATGCTGTGGTGAGCCATGGTAATGTGTCAGAGCAAGCAGAGAAGCTCAAGCGACAGCTTCTATCGCGAGTATCAGTCAAGGAAATCCACATCACGGGTGTTTCGTTAATACATACAGTCCACTGGACGCCTGGAGCGCTCCGGCTTGGTTGGTACAGCGAAGACTAAGTGGGTTACCTAGAAGCTTACCGGCAGATAAGCCAAAGAGCACAGTCCATTGTCCATATCTTGATGACTTCCGGTTTTACCATGGCGTACGGGGTGGCTACAGAGGTTAGAGACCTAACTCGGGAAAGGCTACGGAAAACAACAATTGAAGCCGTTGATTCCCAAACTGTTGAGAGTCATGAGCTACTTATCGCTCTAGAAGCAGCCAGATCAGCACAGCAGGGCAGGAGTCTCGATTGGGCAATTTAGGATGGTTGACATAGCTAGAGAAGGAGCGGCGGGCAAGAAGTTGCACGCCACCATAGACAAGGCCTTGCCGAGTTTGGATTCTATAGCAGCGACTGATTTAGGCCCACATCCCCCCATCTATGCCAATGACCTGTCCGGTAATGTAGCTAGCCCTATCGCTAGCCAAAAAAGCTACCAGTTCACCCACCTCCTCAGGCTCTCCAAATCGACGCAACGATGTCATCGACAGAATAGAGTTTTTTATCTCATCAGATAGTTTTTCGGTCAGTCTAGTTTTGATGAAGCCTGGTGCCACAGCATTTGCCGTTATGTTGCGGGAGCCTACCTCTCGAGCTACACTTTTAGTAAAGGCGATTAACCCCCCCTTGGAAGCAGCGTAATTAGTCTGCCCAGCATTGCCTATCACTCCGGCAATGGAGGCAATGTTGACGATGCGCCCCCACCCTTGCCTTATCATAGAACGCAGAGCAAACTTGGTGCACAGATAGGCCCCCCGTAAGTTCGTATCTATTACATCATCCCATGCCTCTTCAGACATTCTCATCAGTAAAGTATCCCTAGTAATGCCAGCATTGTTTACCAAAATGTCTATCTTGCCCCACTTATCGATTACTTGCTGCACCATGGCTTTGGCTGCATCGCCATCTCGAATGTCAGCTTCAACCGGAATGGCCTCCCCACCTAGACGGGTTATGGTCTCCACCACGCTGTCTGCATCAGCTTTATTATCAGCCTCAATTGCCACATAGTTTACCGCCACCTTGGCACCAAGACTGGAAAGCTTCAGGGCAATAGCTCTACCCATGCCTCGAGAGGCACCAGTTACCAGCGATACCTTATCTGCTAATTCCATTTTTCGCCCCCTTGATATTCTTCGCCTATGGCTCAGAATGACACTGAGTCAGGTTCATCCGCTGAAGCGTTTCAGCACCAGACAGCAATTTTCTCCGCCAAGGCCAAAGCCATTCTTCAGACAAACGTTTACTTGTGCTGATCTTGCCACATTGGGAACATAGTCCAAGTCACATTCTGGGTCAGGAGTCTCATAGTTTATGGTAGGGTGAATAATACCCTTATTCATAATTAGAATACAGGCGATGGCTTCAATAGCACCAGCAGCCGTTACCGCGTGACCAATCATAGACTTGGTCGAACTTATGGGGATGTCATAAGCATGTTCCCCGAAGACCATCTTGATAGCCTTGGTTTCGTTGGAATCGTTCAGCCTGGTACTGGTGCCGTGGGCATTAATATAGTCAACCTCTTCAAGCTTCACCCCGGCAGCTTGTAGAGCTGCCTTCATAGCATAGGCCTCTGCTTCAGGAACAGGAGCGGTTTGGTCATAGGCATCGAAAGACCACCCAGCACCACCAATTTCAGCTAGAATCGGTGCTCCCCTCCTTTGGGCATGTTCATAGCTCTCCAGAACAACTATCCCTGCTCCTTCGCCATAAATAAAGCCACTGCGATTTAGGTCAAAGGGGCGGCAAGCCTTAGCTGGGTCTGGCTCTCGACAAAGAGCTCCCACAATATCCAAACCAGCCATGCCAACCGCGGATAAGCTAGAATCCGCAGCACCGGCTATCATCACATCGGCGTAGCCCAAGCGGATGAAATTAAAGGCCACGCCAATGGCATCAGTCCCAGTAGCACAAAGGCTATTCACGCTGGTGTTAGGGCCCTTGGCCCCCAGGAACATGCCTATCTGCATTGACGCTGTGCTTGGCGACGATTTGGCTACGAACAGCGGGTCAACTCTTCTTGGCCCCCGCTTCTCGAACAGGTCGTTCTGCTTAACAATATAGGAGGTCTCTATCATGCAGCCAGTGTCGACACCCACGCGCTCAGGGTACTCTTGGCTCATGTCCAATTTGGCCGATTTTACTGCTTCCTTAGCCGCAGCTATGGCAAAGTGGACTGCCCTTGGATTGCGATCTACCACCTTGGGATCCATGTACTTCGTGGGGTCAAACCCCTTCACCTCAGCATCTACCTTCACGTAGAACTTACTGGCGTCAAAACGGGTGATAGTACCAACTCCCGATTTGCCAGCGACCAGCCCCTGCCAGAACTCCTCCACATCCAGACCCAGGGGATTGATAGTGCCCATACCAGTAACTACAACACGCGGCATATCCACCTTATTTACCTCCTCAGAGATTATCTCGCCAGTGGTACTGCTAGCCCTCCTTCGGCATGACAAAAGGCGTTACAGATGTGCCTCCGTCAACGATGATTACTTGCCCTCGTATCATAAAAGCTTCTTCATTGCATAGAAAAGCAACGACATCAGCTACATCCTCAGGGGTCACCATCCTACCCGCTGGCGTTGCCTGACGGGAATCTGTCACGAACCCTTCCTTAATATAAAACTTCAGTGCCTCTGTCTCCACAGCAGAAGCAGCTACAGCATTAACACAAATCCCTTTAGGGGCCAGTTCTATTGCCAAGTAACGAGTTAGCGCTTCCAGAGCAGCTTTAGACACCCCTACAGCAGCATACGTGGGCCACACCAGAAATGAACCCAAGCTGGAGATGCTGACTATCTTACCGCTCCTCCCCTCCATTAACTTAGCTGCCCGCTGGGCCGAGAGCAGAAAGGCCCTGACATTAATGTCCATAGTCCAGTTCCAAGCTTTGACGTCCAAGTCCATTATAGACCGGCCTACACCTGAGGCGGCATTGTTAATGAAGATATCTAGATGGCCAAACTTGCTGCTAATTGTATCAAACATTTCGTCGATCTTTGCCGGGTCCCCCACATTAGCCTTGATAACCTCAGCTTGCACTCCTTTAGCCTCAATCTCCTTGGCCGTTTGCTCAGCAGCCTCGCGGCGGCGGAAGAAGTTGACAATAATATCGCTGCCCTGCGAAGCAAGTTCTAAGGCGATGGCCCGACCAATGCCCCGTCCACTACCAGTCACCAAAGCCAGTTTACCCTCAAGGGACACGTCTACTGCCCCTCCTTTTTGGCCACATGGCTTTCTACGTAGTCAACAAAATCGCCGAAGTTCTGAAATTTCTGAGCTTCCTCATCGGGAATTTCGATATCAAAGGCGTCTTCCACCGCTACCATTGCCTGTACTATATCCAGGGAATCTGCCTTCAAATCCTTAAAGGTGCCCTGACGAGTAATAGCGCTCTTGTCAACATGAACGATGTTAGCCACAATGTCCCTTATTTGCTCTTCGACAGACATTTGTACCTCCTTTATGCTTTTCCTTCCTTTCGAGACTTCTCCAATTCTGACCTTAAGCTACCGATAATATCAACCTCCACGGCCTTCCTGGCACTCGCTATGCCATGGACTATGTCCGGAGCCCGGCACGCTCCGTGTGCTATTATGACTACACCATCAACTCCCCATAGAATACCACTGCCTTCCTCCTCTCCTTCGTAAGACATTTTAGTTAGTGGGAATACCCTGCCAAACAATAGTCCGGCCATACTACCCAACGGGGGGTACTTGTTGAACTTGTGCTTCATCCATTCCAGTGCATGGTCTCCCACACTTTCATAGAACTTAAGCAGAACGTTGCCAACGAATCCATCGCACACTATGACGTTGGCTCTCCCACTCAAGATATCACTGCCCTCTACATTGCCAATAAAATTCAACCCACTGTTCTTAAGAAGGGGATAGCCCTCACGAACTAACTCACTCCCTTTGCCTTGTTCAGCACCCGTGCTTAACAAGCCTATTGCAGGATCGGAGATATTGAGAAACTTTTTAGCAAGGACGGAGCCAGCAATAGCAAAAGATAAAAGGTGATGAGGCTTGCAATCAACGTTGGCTCCGAGATCCATCATTACGATATTAGGAGCAAACCTGCCGAGAGTGCCGCCGATAGCCGGGCGCTCCATCCCTGCAATCATGCCCAAATACTGGACAGCACTAACCGCCGTTGCTCCTGAAGAGCCAGCGCTAATCAAGGCGTCCGCCTCACCAGACTTAACCAGCCTTGTAGCCACTGCTATGGAACAACTGGGCTTGCGGCGAACTGCCGAAGCAGGCGGTTCGCCCTCTTTGATGATATCGCTAGCCTCAACACAACGAATAGGCAGATTAGCAGAAGTAGAGTTAGCCAACTCCTTTTCCAACATGTTCATGGGGCCAACTAGAACAATTTCTACATTCCCTGTCTGTGCAGCCATGGCTGCACCTTTTATTATCTCTTGTGGCGCATAGTCCCCACCCATAGCATCAACAGCTATCCTTACTCTTCTATCACCTTGGGTCACGGGTTTCTCCTTGGCCATAGGGAACCTTAACCATTGCCCCGCCGGTAACTATCACCTCATCCTTTTGATTATGACACTCCAGGCTACAACCGACATATGATATACCATCTTCCTCCTTAATGGAATCAATTTTGCCTGTAGCAGTCACAGTGTCTCCGGGGCGCGCTGGCATTTTGAACCGCACAGAGAGTCTGCCATTAGAAGCCCAATTCTCACCAAAAGCTTGCGCCATCATTTCCGACACGTAGGCTAGAATAAGCATGCCGTGGGCAATAGTCCCGCCTAGGGGCGTTTGCGCAGCGAAGGCCTCGTCTACATGAATAGGGTTGAAGTCCCCAGAGGCCTCAGCGTAAAGGTTAATCTTTTCCTGGGTGATATGCTTTACTACTGGAGGAAGAGTCTCCCCCTGATAGATTCCTGAAAGCATTTTCTCTAAGTCGGTAAGATTATCGTTGCCTTTCCCGACTGCACCTTCTCTTTGCTTCGGTCAAAAACGTTTAGCTCCAATACTAGCATACGCATCCCGCCTCGGCTTACCTTCCGAACCACCTTGGCCTGGCAATTCACTACAGCAGCGGTAGGTACCAGCTTGTAGAATTCAAAATCTTGAGACGCATGTATGGTGCCGGGTGGCAAGGACAGCACCCCAGTCATAGCAGTCATTGCACGTGCGGCTATAGCAAGAGGGGGAACAAAACCATCACCTACACTATCCACCGCCTTAAGGTATTTGGAAATGAGCGAGGGGCTCAGTTCATAGCTAGTCGGAGGGAACTCATAGCCAAGAGTTAGCTCTTCATAACTTACCGGCATCTTGCTTTCACCTCAGTCCGAAACCTGCAGGATATCAACTATCACAGTGAATACATCGGCTTTCTATGCTGGAATTAGCTAATATGATTGCATCAACGCCTATCCTTGTCAATATCCCCATTTACATATCAAGAGTCACTAATTCAATGGCAGACTATAAACATCGTTTAGCCTGAATCCCCGAAGTGAACTAGAGATGCAAGGTTACTTGCAAGGAGTCTAAAAGATAGCTAAGATTAGCTGTTACGCCTGAGCGGCCCATTGACGAAGAAACAACGGAAACATGAACGTCCTGAGCCACATCATAGCTAATGAACTACTGATCGTCCCTGTTGCTGCCTGGCTTGCGGCTCAAACGTTGAAAACAATTGTCCAAGCACTAAGGGAGAAACGCTTAGACCTGCGTTATTTACTTAGTGCCGGAGGAATGCCCAGCGCCCATGCGTCCCTCGTTTGCGCTCTAGCAACGACAGTAGGCCTAGTCCATGGCATAGATTCAGGTGTCTTTGCCATCAGCGTCATTCTGGCCCTTATTGTGATGCATGATGCTGCTGGCGTCCGACAGACAGTAGATAAGCAATCTGTCATCTTAAACCACTTGCTAGTCAACCTCCCCAGAACGCAACTTGAGTTTGAACGCCTCTTGCAACAATTAGTCGGCCATACTCGACTTCAGGTCATAGCTGGAGCAATATTGGGTATCCTTCTTGCCTACTGGTGGCTATGAGCTGTGTGCCAAATTAGCAGCATCGCATATACAACATTGAATTGCCAGAAGGCGTTAATCTATAATTGAGTCAATGAGAAGCTACAGCACCTTCAGTCTGAATGCCATTTGGTTCCTAGTAGCGGTAAATGTCCTGATTTTCATAGTTACCTTAATCAGGCCCGATGCAATCTTTTTCCTTGGTCTGACACCTGCGCTTCTTCTACACCAGCCCTGGACCATAATAACCAACCTTTTTGTCCATGGAGGTTTCACCCACATTCTGTTCAACATGATAAGCCTATACTTCCTGGGGAGTTTTCTAATCAGACTGGTTGGCGAAGGGGACTTCCTAAAGGTGTATTTTGTTGGAGGGATAGCGGGAAATATCCTTTATATTGTCCTCGGGCCTCAGAATATCCCTGGCATAGGAGCTTCAGGGGCGGTCTTCGCCCTTGGTGGAGCGCTGGCAATAATGGCGCCAAGATTGCCAGTATTTGTCTTTCCTATCCCGGTTCCTATGCCGCTTTGGGCTGCCATGATATTGTTCCTTGTAATTTCCTTCTTCGTCCGAGGAATAGCCTGGCAAGCCCACCTCGGTGGCTTTCTCCTAGGTCTGCTAGCCGGCCGCCTGCTCAAGGGAAGACGACGAGTCCACTATTATTACTAACCCAAGATGCAAGTTCGAAGCATTTGCTTAATAAGCGACGGACTCGACCTTGCTGGTAAAGTTTATGTTCCCCGGGGAAATAAGGCTCATCCGGCACTATGCATCTGCCATGGGATTCCCGCCACACCCTATGACCCTAGCGATAAAGGCTATGCTGTGCTGGCAGAGCAATTTTGCCGTGCCGGCTTCGTAACCTTGATTTTCAACTTCCGAGGCGCAGGGAAAAGCCAAGGCAACCTGGACCTTCTAGACTGGAGCCGAGACCTGGAAGTTGCTGTTGATTTTCTCTACAATCTCGAGGAAACAGATAAAACTGAGCTTTGCCTTCTCGGCTTCAGTGGTGGAGCAGCGGTAAGCGTCTACGCCACAGCTCATGATCAGAGAATATCCTCACTGACAGCTTGCGCCTGTCCTGCCGACTTCAATTCTCTTGCCGACAAAGAAAAAGCTTCGTCCGCCATTCAGCACTTCCGCGACATCGGGGTCATTAGAGACGATGGCTTTCCAGCCTCAATGGAAACTTGGCTCAATAACTTTGAAACTGTCTCTCCAATTCACTGGGTAGACAAGGTCTCCCCTCGGCCACTGCTTCTAGTTCACGGCGATGCTGATGAAGTCGTGCCTTTGGAACACGCTTATAGACTCTACCAAAAGGCCAGAGAGCCCAAGGAGCTACTGGTAATCCCTGGGGCAAGGCACAGGCTACGCCTCGAAGAAAAGGCAATGGCTGCCATATTAGACTGGTTAAAGGCTACATGCCAAATTTGACAGTTAGCAATTTGCTCTGATAGAATTCAGTCTCTTAACGGTATTAAGCGTGTTATCCCAAGCTCTAGCTCTAAGCAAAGCGAGGGGCTGAGCAGGTGACTTCTGGGTTTGGTGGCTGTGGTCAAAATGACGCTCGATAAGAAAGAGGTGAGAAGATTTACGCTATTGTTGAGACAGGTGGCAAGCAGTATAAGGTTGCTCCCAAGCAGATCATAGAAGTTGACCGCCTGAACATAGCCGAAGGTGATGTGGTTGAACTGAGTGAGGTACTGCTTATCAGCGATAATCAACATACGCTAGTAGGTAACCCGACTATTGAGGGCGCCAAGGTCATAGCAAGCTCTATGGGAGAGGTTAAAGGAGACAAGATTATAGTGTTTAGATATAAGTCCAAAGTTCGGTATCGTAAGAAAACTGGACATCGCCCAATTTATACCAGACTATCCATAAATGAAATCGTTCGACCAGGAGAGTAGACATGGCACACAAAAAAGGTGGTGGCAGTACAAGGTGTGGACGTGATAGCCAATCAAAACGTTTAGGAGTGAAAAAATACGGTGGGGAGCAAGTCCGCGCTGGGAATATTTTGGTCCGCCAGCGTGGGACTCACATCATCCCGGGCAACAACGTAGGCATGGGCCGGGATTACACCCTTTTCGCCCTGATAGACGGCTATATCAAATATGAGCCAGCAACCAAATATAAAAAGAAGGTAACCGTTTGCAATAAATGAAAGCCAAAATTCATCCGAAATACTATGATAACGCCAAGGTAACCTGCCTCTGCGGCAATACCTTCACTACGGGTTCAACTAAGCCAGAGTTAAGAGTAGAAGTATGCAGCAAATGCCATCCCTTCTATACCGGCCAACAAAGGATAGTCGATACCATGGGAAGAGTGGAACGCTTCAAGAAGCGGTACAAGATAAACCATTGACTCACTCAGTGTAGCACAGAGGTTAAAGGAATGGCCCATGTTAGAGCCATTCCTTATTAGTTTCGGCTGAGACAATGATGGCAAAACCTTTTTATCACGGTGGGCAAGCAGTCATCGAAGGGGTGATGATGCGGGGCAAGAAAAACGTGGCCATATCGGTGCGTCGCCCTGACGGGAAACTGGAAATAATAAAGCAACCGCTAGCTGAGATATTTAAAGGTCGCCTCAGGGAAATACCCTTACTGAGAGGAGTCATTGTTCTTATTGAAACCCTAGTTTTGGGTACACAAGCCTTGATCCAGTCAGCCCAAATTGCTTCAGCCGAGGAAGAGGAAAAGATACCCACAGCAGCTTTGTGGGGAGTTGTAGCTGTTAGCATTGCCTTTGCTGTAGCTCTCTTTTTCATTATACCCCTTCTGGCAACGCGGTATTTCGACCTCTATATTGCCTCTGACTTCGTCAGCAATTTAATTGAGGGCTTCGTACGCATTGGCATTTTTATTGCTTACCTCAAAATAATCGGGCTCCTTCCTGATATCAAAAAGGTTTTTGCCTACCACGGAGCAGAACATAAAGTGGTCAATGCTTATGAGAATGGAAGCCCTTTGGAGGTGGAAGCAATTAAGAGTTACTCCACCGCCCATGTTCGCTGCGGCACCAGCTTCATTTTTGCCGTTCTAATAATCGCCATCCTTGTCTTCGCCCTGCTCGGTCGCCCATCACTGTGGTTAAGCATTCTGTCTCGCGTGATTCTCCTCCCGGTCATCGCTGCCCTTGGCTACGAAGTCACCAGACTCGGAGCAAGCCACAGCAAAAGTATCCTGGCTCAAATTCTCCTGGCTCCAGGACTAATGCTCCAATCTATGACTACCAGAGAGCCCAACGATGACCAGTTAGAGACTGCCATATCAGCATTGAGTGAAGTTATCAAGGCTGATAACTCTGAAAACGGGGGAAGCTAGGCCAAGTCTTGCTCCTCTAAAAACCTGTACTCCGCATCATTCTTAAGGAAACAAGTCCGATTACCTAAGTGACATACTGGGCCTGTGGGCTCAGCTTGAACAAGGATAGTATCGCCATCGCAATCTTTCACAATGGACTTTACTCTAAGGAAATTCCCCGAGGTTTCGCCCTTATGCCACAATTTCTGCCGACTGCGACTATAGAACCAAACATCCCTAGTGGACACTGTAAGCTTCAGCGACTCTTTATCCATATAGCCCAGCATAAGAACCTCGCCATTCCCAGCATCCTGAATAATAGCCGGAATCAAACCTCTGTCATCAAGTTTCAGCATTTAACCTCCGAAATTAACTATCGCTTCTTGCAAATCAATATCTCCAGTATACAGGGCCTTGCCGATAATAGCCCCTTCCACTCCAAGCTCTTTCAGCCTCCGCAAATGTCCTAGCCTAGAAATACCACCTGAAGCAATGATAGGCACATCCACCTCTGCGACTAACCTCTCTATCGCATCAAAATTAGGCTCAGTGAGCGTGCCATCTCGTTTTACATCAGTATAAATGAAGTGGCTCACCCCAAGCCCCACCATCTGCTGGCATAACTGCAAGACGTCAACAACCGTGTCCTTCCGCCAACCACGGACGGTAATCCTGCCGTCGCGAGCATCAAGACCAACAGCAATAGCATTGCCGAATCGCTGGCTTAGCTTTTCCACCAAACTCGGGCTTTCTATAGCTGCTGTGCCCAAGATTATGCGGCTCACTCCTTTCTGCAACAGTTTCGCTGCTACTCCCTCCTGCCTGATGCCACCACCCAATTCCACCAGCAGCCCGCTTGTTTTCATTATCTCCTCAACTGCTGCCATATTCCTCGGCTTACCCACTGCCGCTCCATCCAGGTCAACCACGTGGAGCCAGTTTGCTCCTTGAGCCTGCCATTTCAAAGCCACCGCTGCTGGATTCTCAGCAAAAACAGTCTGCTGGCGGTAATCACCCTGGTACAGCCTCACGCACTTGCCACCTCTGATATCAACAGCCGGTATTATCTCCACTGGCACCTTCTTTTCGTCGCAGACTAATCAGACTATCAAAAGCTGTCATGCCAGATTATAACCGAACAAATCCCGGCTGTCATTGCCAGCTAACCTTTGAACCGGGCGAAGAAACAGAAAAGCAATCTCACATAGTCACATGGGGCATACTCTTCTCCTGTTGGTAATAATTTCCTCAACTTCAGCCACGGGTATACCCAGGCGGCACAAGACATGTCTGGCTATCTCTATACCACTCTCCGTCTCAGGCCGAACTACCTCCGAAGCGCCTCTCAATTGCAAGAACTCAAGCTCAGAATCAGAGTGAGCGCGAGCGATTATATCTATATTAGGATTAATCCGCCGTATGTGGTCCAGAGCCAGCCTTACCGCCACTGGGTCAGCGATAGCAAGAATCAGCACGATAGCATCCTCGACTCGAGCCTCATGGAGCACTCTTTGACTTCCCGCATCTCCATAGATACAGGGAATTCCTCTCTCCCGAAGCTCAGCTATGGTCCTGGGGTCGAGGTCAATAACTACATACGGAATAGCCAATTGGCCAAGAATCCCAGCAGCGCACACTACCGACACGACCGTGCCCACAAATGAGTACATGCCTCGTTAAGTTTGGTGTTTCTATAGCTAGTTGCTCCTTAGTCTGACTCACAACCTGTACAGCTTCCCCTCGTCCGGACCAGAGTTTCGAAATCAACGCAAAAACAAACGGTGCAAGCACTATAGTGATGACCGCGGTCCCAAGCATTACCGAATAGGTATAGCCAGTGATTGCGCCTGCTCCCAGGCACAGTTCTGCCAGCACGAAGCTAAACTCACCAACTTGTATCATGCCGGCACCTACCAGTGGCACCGTCTTACCCGATAACCGAATACATGAGCGATGCCAGAGCAAACAGCAAACTTGGCCAGAATAACAGCTACCACTAGCATCAGCAAGGAGTCAATGTTCGCCGCCAGAAAGGGTAAATCTATAAGCATACCGATTGACACAAAAAATAGCGCTGAGAATAAATCGCGCAACGCTACCATATCACCAAGTGCTTGATGGGCAAAGTCTGACTCGCTGACCATGAGGCCCATAGCAAAAGCACCCAGAGCTGCAGATAAGCCAAAGTAATAAGCAGCAAAGGCACTCCCTAAACACAGTGCGGCTGTAGAAATAATGAACAACTCCCTGGACTGCCGTAAGGCTACACGTCTCAACAGGCGAGGTACTATCCAGATACCAGCAGCTAGCACTAGAGCAATAAACCCCCCGGCCCTAAGGAAAGCCACGCCCAGCGCAGATGGTAAGTTCCCATTACCTGCCCCTAGCGCCGGCAGGATAAACATGGCAAAAGCCGCAGCAATATCCTGCAACAACAGGATGCCTATCATCACACGCCCATGCACCGAATTTGCCTCCCCCCTATCAACCAGCATCCCAACAACAGCCATAGTGCTGCTCAAAGCAATCAAAAAACCGAAGATTACGGCTTCACGAAGGCTTTGCCCCAGCAAAAACGTAGCCACAACCACCCCTAGAGCGGCAGTAACCGCTATCTGGCCGATGCCACCAAAGATAGCTACATTGCGTATTCGCTTCAATTCACGGAAGGAGAACTCTATCCCCAGGGTAAACAGGAGCAGCACCACGCCGATAGTAGCAAGAATCTGTATGTTCCCCGTGCTCCACACCAAACCCAGAACGTAGGGGCCAATGACAATGCCGGCTACAAGGTAGCCAATAAGAGCCGGCTGCTTTAGCAGTCTGGCAAGCAGCCCACCACCCAAAGCAGCCGCAAAAGATACTGTCAGATCAAGTATCAGCCCGGACTCTTCCATTGCCTGTTACAGGCTCTTCAGCATTATTCCTGGCTGATATTATACTACACAGCGAAGACTATCCCTTGGCCAAGACTTCGCCCCGATCTCATAAACAAGCTGGCTATGCTGGTGCCGTGGCTTTCTCTGGTTGTAGCTGTTGCAGTTGGCGCAACTATGGTAATGAGGTATCGCAGAACATACGGATAGACTTGAACAGGAATATGGACAGGGATTGTCTGTTATGCCTTCCCCGCCTCGACTGCCTCCCGCGAGTGAGAGCCATTACCCTTCAAGAAAGCATCCAGGTCTCGATACATGAACCTGCGGTCGCCTCTTGTCCCCAGGCGATAAGCGTGGAGCAACTCTTTGTTGGCCCACAGCCTCACTGTGTTGGGATGGACATGTAACAGGTGGGCTACCTCAGTGGTAGTCAGCATCCTTGAATTTGTTGGTCTTCTCTCTACCAGTTCCATCCTACTTACACCCTCTATATCTTTGTTTACACAACTTCCATTAATCTAACACTAGCTCTATTTCCCTGTCTATCACCAGAAAGTCCTGTGTGCCAGCCCAGGATGGTTTCACCTGGGCCGGGGTACCACAGCAAAAATAGTACTCTCGTCCCATGATTGTGGAGGTAGAGTTAGGATAATGCTATTGACGACTGTTGACAAAAGTACGGGTGCTGCTACAATAGTCCTATGACTAGAAGACCAAGCATACGGCAGAATCTGGGGGAACGCGGGCGGCGAGGCGCAGTCTGTAGATTGGTCGACGGGGTTGCGCTGAGCACTGGGGAAACTGACCGCACGGTCGGCTTTCCTTTTTGTTAAGGTGGTGGCATGCCGCTTCTTGAGAAGCGCAACTGAGTATCGAGGGTGCCATTGCCAGCGGCGACACAGAGCAAAACAAAGTTGAGAAAAAAGGAGGAAGAAAAGATGAAAAAAGCATTTTCGAGTCTAATGGGTCTGGTGTTGGCCCTTGGGATAGGATTTCTGGCTGTCCTGGCGCCACCCATTGCTCCCATGGACATGGCCTCAGCTGCGGATACCACTGGCTATGTCTGTCTGAAGTCACTGGGCCCGGGGACGACCCTGTTCATTCCATCCCGCGAGTGGGCCGGGCAATTCAACATGAGCGTTGACGGCGTGCCCTACAAGGGCTGGTGTATTGACACCGTCAACCCTATCGGTGTGGGGTGGTGCTTTAATGCCACCCTGTCCGATGCCCCTCGGGAGATGCCATGGTGTGAGATCGGCCACATCCTGACCAACTATAGCGCCACTTCCAACACTGAAGCTGCTGCTATGCAGCTGGCTTTTTGGAAATATTTTTACCCCGGTCTAGCCGCAATATACCCGACGGAGGTGGAAAACAGAGCCCTCGTAATCTTCAGCGAGGCAGCAGGCCGCTCCGTAATTGGACCAGACTCAGCTCTATCACTGACACCTCACGATGGCGTAGTTGTGAACGGCGGCGGCACCGCTTCGCAGGAATTCACTGCCACTGTTACCGATCCTGGCTGTCTAGCCGGAATACCGATTGACTTTTCACTTAATTTCTCAACCGGTACCGGCAGCTTCAGCCCCAATAGTGCACTGACCGATAGTGCTGGTGAGGCTTCGGTCACTGTCTCCTGGGACGCCTCACAAAGCTCCTATGAATTCACCATAACTGCCCATACCGAGGGTGAATGGCCGGTGATAATCGAGCCGCAGGAGCTAAGTCCCAAGGGAAAGCCAATACAGAAAACAATAATATCAGAGCCCTACGAACTTA
>CAZJGF010000023.1:13408-17309 GCA_964545665.1 uncultured Dehalococcoidales bacterium | reverse complement strand
GCCGATAGAAAACTTGCAGACGGATAATGGGAGTGAGTTTGCCTGGGAATTTGAAAGAGCTAGCGCCGAATTAGGTATTCAAAGGTACTTCTCCAGAGTCAAAACCCCAAAGGATAACCCTGAGATAGAGAGATTCAACCAGACTCTGGAGTATGAATGGCTTTACAACTTTAATCTATCTTTAGACCCTGAAGAGCTCAATCCCGGGCTAACTGAATGGCTTATAGAATATAATTTCAATCGTCCACACCAATCACTTGGCTATCTTACTCCCATAGAGTATATTGAAAGGGAACTTGCTAAAATCCATAGCCCAGTGTTACCCATGTGGTCAGCCAGTACAGATGCTTGACAAATTCATTGCCCTACATTTACAATTGGCAGCGCAGGCACTGAATAGGATATGAAAGCTTACGAAGTCTCCCAGGTATATTATTATAGCTATTATTATGGCCGCATAAAGTGCGCTTGGGAGGCTTTCGGCGTAGAAATGTAAGCAACCAGAAATAGAAGCGAGAAGTTGGAAGAATCCTCCCGAGCGGGAGGATTCTTTGTCTAATAAATTGAAGGAGTCACCAAATGTAAACAGCAAATTCCTAAATCAGGGCACACTTTGGCAAAGAAGAAAAAAGGGAGTACGGAGGTAAGATCCATGAGAAGAGAAAGCTTGTTCATATTATTGGCTCTAGCGCTGGTAGCATTGCCGCTATTTGGTTCCTGTGCGGCACCAGCAACATCGGAGACTATAGAATTAAGCTATAGTAATTTCTTTCCACCCACACATTTGCATTCCATACTGGCTGAGCAATTCTGTGACGAGATAAAGGAGCGCAGCAATGGCAGGGTAGACATCACTTATTACCCAGGGGGCACATTGACCCTTGCAGCGGAAGTGTACGATGGGGTGGTTGAGGGCATATCAGATATTGGCATGTCGGTTCTGGCCTATACCATGGGTCGCTTTCCAGCGAGTGAATTGATTGACATGCCTCACGGTTACCCCAATGGATGGGTAGCCACCAAGGTGGCCAATGACTTCTATGAGAAGTTCACACCTGAGGAGTTTGATGACGTGCATGTGCTCTATTTTCATGCACACGGCCCGGGAGTAGTCTTTACCACCGAGAAGCCAGTACGCAAGATGGAAGACCTGAAGGGGCTGGTGATAAGGTCTACAGGCGTAGGAGCCAAGATAATAGAAGCTCTCGGTGCTGAGGGCTATGGCGGTTCCCAAGGAGAGGCCTACGAACTTATGGCCAAGGGTACGGTGAATGGCAGTCTTACTCCCCGTGAGGTGTTGAAAGGGTGGAACCAAGCCGAGGTTGTGAAGTATGTTACCGGCTGTTATGACGTGGGTTATACCGCCAACATGTTCGTAGTTATAAATAAGAATAAATGGAATAGCCTGCCCGCCGACATAAAGAACACCTTCACCGAGGTCAGCGAAGAATGGATAGAAAAGCATGG
This sequence comes from uncultured Dehalococcoidales bacterium, assembly GCA_964545665.1. Classification (GTDB taxonomy): domain Bacteria; phylum Chloroflexota; class Dehalococcoidia; order GIF9; family AB-539-J10; genus CAZJGF01. Next base: position 15,842 of record CAZJGF010000023.1, on the reverse strand, counting down.
TAAGGTCTGGACCTATTATGACAAGGTTGGGATAGACTACTTCCTGACCTTCGAGGGCAGGGAGCTAATTGAGCTGTCTGAGGAGGAGATGGCAAGGTGGGTCGAAGCTACCAGTCCGCTGATTGATGCGTACATTCAGGAAAAGACAGCCATGGGGCTACCGGCAGCAGAGTACGAGGACTACTTGCTCGAACGAACCAAATACTGGGGAGATAAGACGCCAACAGAGAAATCTTGCGTAGACTGGGTAGAGAGCGAACTACTGGAGTAGAGAGAAACGCTTTGCTGATCCATGGAACTTGAGTACCTGCTGAATGTTGTCGTATGCCAAGCAAAATAGACAGCCTAGAGAAGTTTGCGCGTCGTTTGAGCAACCGGCTTAACTGGATAGCAGGCGCCGGGCTGGCGGCTATGTTAGTCTTGGTCGTTGCCGACATAGTGGCAGCTAAGTCATTTAAGTGGCCTATTCCCGGCGGCATCGAGATGGTTGGCTTCTTGGGGGTGGTAATCGTTGCCTTCTCCATAGCTGAGACTCAGGTTTTGCGCGGGCATATTGAGGTAGCATTTCTGGTAGCTCGCCTTCCTAGAGCAGCGCGGAAAGCCATTGGCAGCATTATTCACGCATTTGGGATGGTATTGTTTGCCGTGCTCGCTTGGGAAAGCTACCGTTTTGGGCACATGCTGCAGGCGAGCGGAGAAGTCTCCATGACTCAGGAAATACCTTTCTACCCATTCGTCTATGCTATGGCCTTCTGCTGCATCTCAGTATTCCTTGTGCTGCTGGTGCAACTTCTCAAGGGAGTAGCTGAGTCATGAGGGCATGAATCCAGTTATCGTTGGGCTATTAGGTATTGCCGTTCTACTGGTCGTTTTCCTACTCCGCATGCCAGTTGGCTTTGCCATGGCCTTTATCGGCTTCATCGGTTTTAGTTGCTTGGTTTCACCGGAAGCAGGGCCCAGCGTCCTGGCCCGCGATGCCTTTTACAGCTTTTCCTCCTATTCTCTCACCGTCCTGCCCATGTTCATGCTCATGGGTTCTTTAGCCTCTGCATCAGGGATGAGTCAGAGGCTTTACGCCGCCAGCTATTCTCTGCTGGGTCGGTTACGGGGAGGTCTGGCCATAGCTACTGTTGCTGCCTGCGCCGCTTTTGCCGCCATAAGCGGGTCAACCAACGCTACTGCCGCTGCCATGGGCAAGGTGTCCTTACCTGAGATGAAGAGGTATAACTACGCTGACTCATTGGCCACTGGCTGCGTGGCTGCCGCAGGTAGCCTCGGCATACTTATCCCCCCCAGCACCATCTTCATCATCTACGGGATAATGACCGAGCAGTCCATAGGCAAGCTCTTTGTAGCCGGCGTTTTCCCCGGCCTCGTTTTAGCTGCCCTGTTTATCATGGTGGTGGCAGTGCTCTGTTGGCATAACCCTGACCTTGGTCCAGCAGGAGCAGCAACCAGTTGGGCAGAAAAAATGCGAGGGCTGGCCGGGGTTACGGAAACGTTCATTCTGTTTGCCTTGGTTATAACCGGACTCTTTTTCGGATGGTTTAGCCCAACGCAAGCTGGTGCTGCCGGTGCCGCCGGCACTTTGCTCATTGGCCTGGCCACACGACAGTTGACCTGGCAAGGATTCATCGGGGCAACCAAAGAGGCCTTGCGTATAACCTGCATGGTGATGTTCATTGTCTATGGTGCTACAGTCTTCGGCCATTTCATGGCAGCAACTACCATCCCTATGCTCCTCGCAGATTGGGTAGCCGGGCTCCCTCTTCCCCCCACAGCTGTCATGGGAGTCATAGTGCTCATCTACCTCGTGGGCGGCTGTTTTATGGATGCCCTAGCCTTGATCACTCTCACCATCCCCATTCTGTACCCGGTAGTCTTGGCTCTGGGCTTCGACCCGATATGGTTTGGCGTGATAATAGTGTTGGTAACCGGAATGGGAGTCATTACCCCGCCGGTGGGAGTGAATGTGTACGTAATTAAGGGAATTGCCGAAGACATCCCCCTGGAGACCATCTTCAAGGGAATATTCCCCTTCCTCGGGGCACAAATAGTCACTGTTGCCATACTACTGGGGTTCCCGCAGATTGCCACCTTTCTGCCCAGCTTAACCACGTATTGAGTGCTATGAGGACTGATGAGGAGATGACATGACCACCATATCAGAGATGTTGACCAGCAACGCCATGATCTATCCTAATGATACAGCGCTGGTTGAGATCAAACCTAGTGAAAAGATACGGAAAGACATTACCTGGAAAGAGTTTGATGAGAGGGCTAACAGAGTAGCCAACGCCCTCATAGACAAGGGCATTAGGAAAGGCGACAAGGTCATACATTGGATGATGAACTCCATAAACTGGCTTGAGGCTTACTTCGGCATCATCAGAACTGGCGCATGGGCAGTTCCGCTTAACTTCAGATTCACCAG
>CAZJGF010000023.1:0-13308 GCA_964545665.1 uncultured Dehalococcoidales bacterium | reverse complement strand
CTCTACTTTACCTCCGGCACGACCGGGGCACCCAAACCAATACTTCTCAGCCACAAGAACATGGTATGCGCCGCTATAACCGAGAACGCTCACCACTACCAAAAACATGAGGACAATTTTGTTCTCATCCCGCCTCTCTATCATGCTGGGGCCAAAATGCACTGGTTTGGTAACCTGATTGTAGGTGGTCGAGCCACCATTTTGAGAGAAGTCAGCCCGCGGTACATATTTGAAGCCGTTCACAACGAGAGAGGCACTATAGTATGGCTGCTGGTACCCTGGGCATATGACATTCTGGTAGCAATGGACAAAGCGGAACTCCGGAAGGAAGACTATGACTTGAGCTGTTGGCGGCTCATGCATATTGGAGCCCAGCCGGTGCCTCCGGCACTAGTACGAGATTGGAAGGAATACTTCCCCAATATGCAGTACGACACAAACTATGGGCTGACTGAGGCCACGGGCCCCGGTTGTGTGCATTTAGGCATAGAAAATGAAGGAAAGGTGGGGGCTATTGGGAAAGCTGGCTTTGACTGGGAGACTCGCATCATCAATGATAATGGTGAGGATGTGGCTCAAGGTGAAGTCGGCGAACTAATTGTCAAAGGCGGTGGTGTGATGAAGGAGTATTACAAGAACCCAGAAAAGACAGCGGAGACAATAAGGGATGGCTGGTTATATACCAGCGATATGGTCAAGATGGATCAGGATGGCTTTATTTACCTTGTTGACAGGAAAAAGGATGTGGTCATTACCGGTGGTGAGAATATATTTCCAGTAGAAGTGGAAGACATCCTGCACACTCATCCCAAAGTCTATGACGTAGCCATAATTGGAGTTCCAGATGAGAGGCTAGGCGAAATACCCTGTGCTATTATTGACCCCAAACCCAACCAGGTCCTGACTGAAGCGGAGATAGAAATTTTCTGCGAACACAACATGCCTCGATATAAGAGACCCAGACGTATTAAATTCGACAAAGTACCACGGAACCCCACTGGCAAGATAGAGAAACCAAAACTCAGGCAAAAATACGCGGCCAATAGCCTAGACCAATAAGAGCACTGGCATAATTGGGAGCCAAGATGGAAGGCCTTACTCCAAGCGCGAGTCTCCCAAGGCATTCTGTGCACAGTTGAGAATGATGTCCTTAAGAAGCCTATACTAATAAGTGAGGTTTAAGCTGTTTCAAATCAACCAGAGATTCATGGCTGTTCCCAGACCTATCGAGATGAAAAGCAAGGATGCCAACTTCTCTGGAGTTAACAAAATCAAACTGCCAGTTATCGCCTACGTGAACGATCTCCTTTGGCTCAACATTCATCGCCTGACACACATAAAGGTAGAAATCGGGACTCTTTAATTGCCCACAGTGCGAAGTGGAGGAAAAGATGCGAGCAAAGTAAGAGCTAATGTCCTCCAGTTGAGGTAGCAACAGCTCCTCTGGCGTGCCCGAGGAGACAATTAGGCTATATCTAGCGGCCAAACAGGAAAGGACTTCTCTCACCTCAGGATAATAGCGCGACTTGTTCCGGCAGCTTCGAATAAGTGGCTCAGAAGGGCCTAAATCAAAATAGTCAAGCCAGTAGTTTATGTCATACCATTCCAATCTCCGGTCGCCGATTCTGTCATACTCAGCAGTAACAACTTCCTTAGCTTGAGAAAGTTCAATCTCATGCCTCTGGGCATAAAGAGCAGGGATACCCTCATGCCACAGAGTATCGCTGAAGTCAGGCGTCACCAATGTTCCTTCAGCATCAAGAGAAATCACTTTGACCTGGCTCATCTGAGTTGGCAATGTTATCACAAAGTGGAAACCCGAACCTATGTAGTTTGCTGGACGATTTTGGGAGAAAATACGTATTGAGTTGTCGTTTTTAGCTTTTTCCTTAGCAGAGCTAATTGCGGTCTGTACAGCGTAATTCTTCCTTTCTCATAGATGACAGGCATATCAAGGATTCTTGACACCACTTTCACCTCTTCATCTCCCTCACATATTACTGCCGCCTGAGCTTCACTTCCACTCAATTCTATGAGCATGGGCAACAACAGTTCTTCTTGCTCATTGGCATTTAATATGGTTGCCAGGTACTCAAGCTCTTTCCTTTTGAAGAAGTGTGTGCTGCCATCACTACACGCTACCTGCGGATACTCTTCACGCAATAAGCCTGACAGCGGCTTCTGATTCCGTGGCAACCCGGCATTGACCACTCTGAGTTCGCCTTTTAGGCATTCCTGAAGCATTCTGTCATAGGGAGTTTGCTTCTCTTCTCCTAGCCACGATTCAGCCATCGGTCTATACTCTGGCAAGCAGCACCTTCACACGTTTCAGCCGTGTTTTTTCTTCTCTATCCCTTTCCTCAAACTTCATGGTTAAGTACTTTATTGTTGCCTGTAAGCTAGGAATTATTATATATTCCAAAGCGTTGGTTATCCTTTTTGTCCTATTTATCTCCATTCCCAATAGTTCCAGGCCTCTTTGTAGCTCAGCCAATTCAACAATGGCTTCGAGAGACTTTTCGGACAGCTGTGCTGCGCGGTCCAACCATGAGGAGGTGTCGACCAGATTATATCCTCTCATTGACCCGCCCTTTCCTTCTAGCTCAAAAGAGGGGATTCTCACGCCGGCTATGTTTCTCAAGCCGGCAGTGACTTTTACATCAGTTTCAGTTGCTATCAGTTCCTTTTCCAGCGCTATGTAACCATGATACCCGGTGGCAACTGACAACGCCTTGTACGCCTGGGATAGCTCGTCAACCAGTTTCCTTTTAGCCTCCACTGTCTCTCTGGCTGCCTGCAGGAATTCCATTGTTAGGATGGAGAGCCTGTCTTTCACTATCTTTTGTACTCTTTGAGCTAAGGAAAGCCTCCGTTTCAGTCTCACCAGTTCGATTTTTGTTGGCCTTACTTTGATTAATTGTTGTGGCATTTATAGACTACTTCGCTTCGCTCTCAGTGACTTTAGAGTATTTTGGGAGGTACTTCTTGATAAGTTCCTCTTCAATTAGCTTCAGGTCTTTTTCGGGCAATGCTGAAAATAGTTTCCAGCCCATATCCAAGGTGTCTTCCACCTTTCTCTTTTCGAACTCGCCCTGAGATATGAATTTCCTCTCAACTTCATCTGCGTTAGCTAAATACGTCTTGTCCCTTTCTCCCAGTGCCTCAGCACCTATAATGGTTGATATCTCCCTGAGATAACATCCCTCGGCATAAGAAGCATACAGTTGCATGAAGACATTGTTGTGGTCCTCCCTGGTTTTGCCTGAGCCAATTCCCTCCTTCATCATCCGTGAAAGGGATAAGAACACATCTATAGGAGGGTATATTCCCTTTCTTTCCAGATTTCGAGAAAGGACAATCTGTCCTTCGGTAATATAGCCGGTAAGATCGGGTATGGGATGTGTTATGTCATCGTCAGGCATGGTCAAAATTGGCATTATGGTTACTGAGCCTTCTTTCCCGAAGATCCTGCCGGCTCTCTCATACATGGTGGCCAGGTCGGTGTACATATAGCCTGGATATCCTCTCCTTGAAGGTATCTCCTCACGCATAGAGGAAAGTTCACGAAGAGCCTCGCAATAATTAGTCATGTCGGTGAGTATCACCAGAACATGCATGTCCCGCCTCCATGCCAGGTACTCGGCTGCAGTTAAAGCTAACCTCGGCGTTGATATTCGTTCTATAACAGGGTCTGACGCAGTATTGATGAAAGCGACGGTTCTTTCCAATGCCCCTGTCCTCTCGAGATCCCTCATGAAAAAGGAAGCGTCATCATAACTGATTCCAACAGCGCCAAAAACTATAGCAAACTTTTCCTCTTTGCCCTTCACTGCAGCTTGCCTGATTATCTGAGCTGCGATTCGGTTATGAGGCAAACCAGACCCGCTGAAAATAGGCAACTTCTGACCCCTCACCAGAACATTCAGACCATCTATCGCCGATATGCCCGTCTCGATAAACTCAGCCGGAGGTTGGCGGGATGCTGGATTTATAGGCTCACCATTAATATCAAGGTACTCTTCAGGAATCACTGGTGGGCCTCCGTCTATAGGCTCCCCCATCCCATTAAAGATCCTCCCAAGGATGTCGACAGATACTGGCAGCCTTAAAGTTTCACCTTTGCACCTTATCCTGCCCCCGATAAGATCCACTTCGCTGACTCCACCAAATACTTGAACTATAGTTGCCTCCTCGCTAATGTCTATTGCCTGACCGCTTTTCACCTCACCACTGCTCAGTTGAACATCAACTATCTCGTTAAATTTTATGCCAGGGATACTTTCAGCTATAAGCAAAGACCCCTTAGCTCTGTTGATTGCCCTTCCTTCCTTAACGTAAAGCGAAGAGAAATCCATACACTTCCTCCTTTTTTGAAAATGCTCGGCCTTTTAGGCAAGCCGCTTGCGAGCTACCAGACTTTCCTCCATCTCCGACCATAATTCCTTAGCTCTCTGTTCAATCACCTCGCAGGGTATATCTTTCATCCTGGATATCCGGTAGACTACGGGAGACGAGCGGATACTCTCAATACCTGCTCCCGAATTTAACATTCCCTGAGCCAAATCATAGAACTTTATAATAGTCTTAAGCATAACGCCAGCTTTCGCCGGCGGGCAGTAGGTATCAACCTCGTGGTAAGCGCTTTGCTGGAGAAAATCCTCGCGTATCATTCTGGCGACGAGCAGCAATAGTTTGTCCCCTTCAGGCAAAGCTTCGGGGCCTACAAGCCTGACGATTTCTTCCAGCTCAGCCTCCTGCTGCAATATCTTCAAAGCAGTGGTTCTGGTATCATCCCACCCAGGGTCAATCTTATCCCACAAATCTCTAACCGCGTCTACATAAAGGCTGTAGCTAGCTAGCCAGCTTATGGCGGGGAAGTGTCTCTTGTTTGCCAGGGAGACGTCCAAGGAATATAAGGCATCTACTATCCTAAGCGTATTCTGGGTTACCGGCTCACTAAAATCAGCTCCAGGAGGACTTACAGCGCCAGCGACAGTTACTGATCCCTTCCTTTCAGGACTACCGACACATTCAACCATTCCCGCCCTTTCATAAAAAGAGGAAAGCCGCGAGCCCAGATATGAAGGAAAACCCTCCTCTCCAGGCATTTCCTCAAGTCTGCCACCCATTTCCCGCATAGCTTCAGCCCATCTTGAAGTTGAGTCTGCAACCAGCAGAACATCATAACCCATGTCCCTGAAGTATTCAGCCATAGTGATACCGACGAAAATACTTGCTTCCCTAGCCACCACAGGCATGTTAGAAGTGTTAGCTATGAATATTTCCTTCTCCTGCAATAGTCTCCCCGTGTTAGGGTCCTTAAGTTGCCTGAAACTGTAAAGCACATCAGCCATCTCATTGCCCCTCTCGCCACAACCAACGTAAATATTGAGATGCGTCTGAGCCCATCTGGCTAACTGCTGCAAAGCAACTGTTTTCCCAGTGCCGAAGCCTCCGGGTATGCAAGCCTTGCCACCGAGAGCCAAAGGAAACATATAGTCCAAGATTCGCATGCCGGTAGTGAGCAAACCTGAAGGGTCCAGCCTCTGCTTATATGGTCTGGGTTTCCTCACTGGCCATTCTTGCATCAGTAGCAAACTTTTTATCTCCCCATCATGCTTGACTATTGCTACAGGTTCCTCAACGGTATAGTCACCTTCACGTATCTCCTTCACTGTGCCCCTAATACCTATTGGAACCATTATTCTATGTTCTACAAGCTCTGTCTCAGGAACTGAGCCTATTATGTCCCCTTGGCTAACTACATCCCCAACCTTGACCTTAGGAGTGAAGTGCCATTTCTTGTCTCGCGGCAGTGCAGGAGCCTTTGCCCCTCGCTTTATGAACGAACCAGTATTCTCGACCAGAGTAAGCAAGGATTTTTGAAGGCCATCGTAAATGGCCCCGACCATGCCTGGCCCTAACTCAGCACTCAGGATTCTTCCTGTTCCCGTCACTATTTCACCGGTTTTCAGCCCTAGAGTATCCTCATGGGCTTGGATTATGGCTTTATTACCCTCCAGACCTATTATCTCCCCTACGATCCCTTCTTCCCCTATCTCGACAATTTCATAAACCTGGGAGCCCTTCATGTCGTCGGCTATGACTAGAGGCCCTGAAACTCTCCATATCTTACCCATGTTCTAACCTCCTAAACTTGTTTTGCCCCGCTCACAATGATAGAAACCCATCAGCTTAAATCTCTATATCAAACCCTATGAAGTCTCTAACAAACGATCTATAATATCCGGCCACATCTGGATATTTGCTGCCGCACTTCGATGGGGCTTCAATGATTATAGGAGTTATGGCTTTCCTCTGCCTAATCTGAGTCAGCAAGTCCCTAACATATTGCGCATAATCTTCTAATATCACCACCACGCCGATGTCGGGTTCTGCTATCAATTCAGTTAGAGCTTTCCTGACATCTTCTCTGACATCACGATTGCCTTTTATCACATAATATTTACTGACACCAGCCAGTCTTAATCCGCTGACTAGCTCTTCATCCCCTATAGCAGCTACACCTAGATGTTTGACAGGCATCATGCTCATAACACCAAATACCTCTTTATCTCATCTACAGGCATGCTATCGGCTATTGCTTTTAGAATCAACCTCAAGTTTCGTATTTCAACCTCTTTAAGGATTAAATACCAGGCCATCACTAAAGGAGATAGCACCATTGGTGACAACATTTCCTTGAGCAACCTGAATTTATGCTTGTCAATGATTTCCTCCACAGCAGTGATGCTCTTGGTTCTATCATAGCTACTCAATACTTCGTTCGCTATATCCCGATATTGGCTATTCTCCAATCTGCGAGGTATGTCGGCCAACTTAAAGGATAGTAAATCCCTAATGGCCTTGTCTGTAATCATATATCCGCCAGCAATAGTGCATTCAGCGGCATCGGTACCTATGCCCTCAATTATGGCTCTGCTCACAATCTGCAAGTTTGTCAGGTCTATAATCAGACCCAAGGCTTTGGAAAGCACAGCACCATCTCTTATACTTTTCGCCATGCTTAGCATGCTCTTGTAATATTCACCATCCAACCTGGATTCAACCAAGAGTTTCGACTTCGCTTCTCCAGTTGCATCGTATCCCTTCAGGGTAGGCACGTACGCCCCCAATCTACATTTGGTAAGTAGCTCGATGATGTCATCCACATTTCCAACGCCGAAAAGCTCATCTACCAATCCATTATTATGGATAATGCCTACCGGTATCATAGGACTTTTCTCACCTGTTGAAATACCCTGCAAGGCGGCTTTCAGATTCGAAATGTCGTACTTTGCCGTGTATGCTCTGGATACCTTGAGCATGTCGCCTGGCAATAACTTCATTGCCTCTACACACTTGATCCGCTCAGAAAAATAGCACCACAATGCTCTGTCCAGGTCATCGAAGGTGTTAGTAGGTATTTCTTCAAGATAACTTCCCACATCGGTTTCTCGGATAGCTGCAACGGCATCCTGGACATTGGATGCCCTGGACATTCTATCTATGTGCTCAGGTGTGACGACCTTCGGTTCCTCACCCTTAAGGTAAGCCGACATATAGGCGTATCGTGGATCGAGCAAAACTCCCCCTGTTAGACTCCAAAGAGCAAATGCTTAGCAACCTACCCGTCATTTTGAGCCCTTCTCTTCCTGTCATTCCGAGCGTAGCGAAGAATCTCTAAGACCTCTAGACCCTTCCTCTTCACGGAGTTTACTCTGAGCGAGATTCTTCGGTCGCTTCGCTCCCTCAGAATGACACAAAGCAAAGAGTTCAGGCTCAGAGTAGCAACTAAACACTTACTCAAAGAGTTCCTTGTTCATCTCAGGCAATAACCTTGGCAATAACATCTCAAGCCTGGTTTCGTAAGTATTGTCTATCCTGAATTTCCCCTCACTATCCTCGGCTATGACTCCCCCCATGCAATCAAACTCCTTAACTTCCTCTATCTTGCCGGATAATTCCTTATTTCCTTTAAGCAACGCTTGCACCGCATCTATATCCTTAGGAGAAACGTAGATCCTACCTTTGTCTGTACCAAGTCCAGTCATGGCTTCTTTGATTAGGCTCACAAGATGGTTTTTGTCACTTGCGCTCTCTGACAAGGTTTTCTTCACCCTCTCAATTATCTTGCCAATTATGTCAGCTTTCGTGCTTGACAGCTTCTGTCGCCCCTTTATGGAACCCTGAGCTATGATTCTAGCTGCTTCCTCTTGAGCTTCCGCCAGCATCTTGCGTTTCTTCTCCTCGAGTTTCACCTCCCGCTGCTTTTTGGCCTTATCAATCTCCCCTTGTGCTTCCTTTTCAGCCTCGTCTATAAAACCCTGACCCTCCGCCTTTACCTTATCAACAACGGCTTCGCTTATTCTCTCCATTCTAAGCACCTCTAGAAAAGCCCCAACATGGTTAACGCCATTATGGTAAACACCAATCCCAGCACGCCTAGCAGCTCAACAAACACAGCCAGCATCACAGAGTTGGTTAGTATTGCACCCTTCGTCTTGGGTAGCATTGAGATACCTGAGCCACAAATAGCTCCTTGATACGCCGCTGAGAAGGATTCAGCACATGCAGCGATAACGCCACAGGCAAATACAGCAAAGCCATTGCCCCCAGGGTCAGGCATGGCAGCTATATTCGGGACTACCCTGGTTAAAATGAGTATCAGCACTATGAGGCCGTAAAACGTTTGTGTCATCGGTAGGGATACCAGCACTATGACATTTCTGAGCTGCCCGGGATCTTCAGTCAATGTATGCACCCCGCTAGATCCAGCCCACCCTACTCCTATTGAAGACCCTGTCAAACCACCAGCCAATGCTATGGCCCCCCCGAGGATAGCAAGAGATTCAGGACTGATAATCATCTTTCACCTCCATCTTATTTACATGAGTCCTAGTATACTTAGTGCCATTATGGTAAATACCAATCCCAGCACGGCTATGAGTTCAACGAACACAGCTAACACCAAGGCATTAGTCAGTATTCGCCCTCTCGTCTTAATTAGTGATGAGATGCCTGAACCACATACAGTGCCCTGATACATTCCTGAGAAGCCGAAAGCGAATGCAGCTATGACACAGCAGGCGAGTACAGAGAACCCGCTGCCACCAGGATCAGGCATAGCAGCTATTCTGGGAACCACGATGCTTATAACAATGACCAGAGCTATGAGTCCATAAAAAACACGCGACATTGGCAAGGCTGCCAGTATTATGACAGTTCTGAGATGTTGCGGTTGCTCAGCAAGAGTAGCTACACCTTTATATCCAGCAATGGCCATCCCTATTGCTGCCCCTCCCAAGCCACCCGCCAAAGCTACAGCACCCCCAACTGCCGCCAGTGATTCCGCACTAATTGTCATCCTTCATCTCCATCTCTTTCACATAAGTCCCAACATGCTTAATGCCATTATGGTAAACACCACTCCCAGCACAGCTATAAGCTCAACGAACACAGCCAACAGCAGACAGTTAGTTAGTATTCCGCCTCCTGTTTTGGCTAGGAATGCGATGCCCGAAGCCAATACCGCGCCCTTGTATGCTGCTGACGTCGCAAAAGCAACGCCAGCCATAACACCGAGGGCAAATACAATAAGACCGCTGCCACCGGGGTCAGCCACACCCGCTAGCCCAGGAGCTACCACTCTCAGAACAATTATCAACACTATAAGACCATACAGGGTTTGCGACATGGGTATGGCTGCCAGTATTATCACGTTCTTCAATTGCCTGCGATGCTGAGATATGGTGGCTATCCCAGCGGAGGCAGCCAGGCCTATTCCCCACGAAGAACCCAGCAAACCACCGGCTAGCGCAATATTACCGCCAAGTATGGCCAATGAATAAGGATCGGTTATCATCCCTGCCTTAAGCCCCTCCTTTGACTGGGACAAGAGTTCGCTTCCTCAGCCGAAACGGACTATACTCCCTGCCACCCCCCTCATAGAATTTGAACATAAACTCTACAAAGCACAATCTGAGAGAGTGGACAAAACATGAGATAGCGGCGAGAAGCAAATTAATTACATGTCCAACGAACAAAATCAGGATAAACACTAAGCTGCCAACGACAAGCTGAACCACGCCGGCAGGCCCTGCTGGTATCATATCGCGTAATAGCGGTGCCATCAAGTTAAAACAAAATGCCAGGTAATATGTGGCTAAGCCCACGCCGGCTAGCCGGCAGTAGGACATAACGTCGCCTAAGAGCCCGGTTATGTCAAACAGCCAAAAAATGCCTCCTAAGAAAGCGCCCCTTTCCATAAAAGAAGAGATGACGATTAATACTATGCTCAGCAGCACAACATATAACAGGACAGAATACATTTGCGCAGTTAATAGCGGGATATCCATATCAAACAGGAAATGCATTATCCAAGGTATTCCAGCGATCTGGAGTAAAAACAAACCAGCTCTGCCTGGCACCACCGATTTCTGTCCCTGTTTTATTCCCTTGATGAGCGCCAGCACATGACCGATATTTACGTGAATGAGACCTATTATCAAGGCGAACACTATAAAAGACAGGGCGTCTTCGAATATGCTCGCAATCCCTTTTGAGAGGGCTAAGCTCTCAATTCCAAGAAACGTATAGAAATTCCCTAGGTAGGTCCCCGTAAGTAGGCCCATGATTAGGCCAAAACCACTGCTTATATAAAGTAGCCTCTGAAATAACTTACTGCCTTCCGCTTCTGGGTCATCAACGAAGCGAGGCAAGACAAACTTGGCCAATAATATGATGAAAATGGCATAAACTACGTCGGCTAGCATAAGGCCAAAGAAAAAAGCGAAAGAGTAAGCTATCACTGGCGTGGGATCCCATTCCCTATATTTTGGGATGCCAAACAGGTTTACCACGGTCTGGAACGGCTTGAACCCTGTCGGGTTCCGCAGCTTAGTCGGAGGTTCCTCGGCTTGTTCCGGCTCTCTCGCATCAATAAAGACATAGCCTATGTTCTGCTTAAGTTCGGCGGTTGTAGATTCTACGTTGCTCTCTGGAATCCATCCCTCAATTAAGGTAACATACTTTGCTTCGCAAGCTTTCTGCAAAACCGATAGCCGTTCATTTTCGGCTAACAGTGCTTCTCTAAGGAGGACGAGCTTCTCTAAATTCTCTCTCGTTTTGCTTTCGATTTCCCCATTGATTTTCGTAAGTTCTTCTTCAAGACTATGAATCTTATCCTCAGCTACTTCAAGGAATTCCCTTGGACTTAGATCTTCTTCCGGTATGGCTAGAATTTTGCCGCCATCCCTAACTGCACATTCTATGATTTCCTGGTGCTCAATTTTGGCAATGGCATAGACAAGCGTTTCATTCTCTACTGTGGTGACTATGCTCCCAAACAGGTAATTTTCAATTTTGGCGTATGTATCTTCGTATATCTCGCTTGGAAGGACAAAAACTCGGGAAAGAAGGTAAGCTCCAGAGAAGTTCAAGTCTCTTAATCTAAGATCGGTCCGTTGCCTGAGAGGTTCAACGTACCTCTTCAATTCTTTTAGCCCTTCAGCCTCTTGCTCAAGCTTAGCCGCTCGCTGGTGCATGTTGCCGAGCTTGGTGCATAATGACCTAGTTTCACTATCAATTTCGCTAAGCGGTCTAGTGTATGTAACCTCAATATCCTCCCCCAACTCCACCCTTTCTCCCTTTGGGATATAAGCTAATACGTCATCAATGCTTGTTAGTAACTCAAAGACTCCCCGTCTTTCATGTTCGATGGCTTCTCTATCTACGGGCGTTAGCTCCTCGCTTTCCTCAACATGAAGCACACCGGCTCTATGCAGAGTTTTCAAGGCCTCGTCAGAGTAATCCTTAGCAGTCATTACCCTGACTTTGCTCATAGGTTCAGGTGTATTGACGATTAGACCCATTATGTAGGCTTTGTCCCAGTGACAATACTTGCTATAAGCTTTACGATGCTCTCCATTTTCTTGCTGGCGCTGCTGTCAATTTCAGACGCTTTCTTCCCAGAATTCTCTATTTCCTTGTCGGCTTGCCTTTGAGCGGCATTTATGATTTTTGCACATTCTACTTTAACTTCATCCATCGGCAACTCAGAGGAGAGGATGTTACTAGCCTCCCGTTTAGCTTCAAAGACAATTTTATCCGCTTTAGCTCTAGCATCCTTAAGTATCTGCTCAGCTTCAGCCTCAATAGCTTTTACACCACCGGCAACACGTTTAGCCATAATACATCTCCTTAGCAGTTCTTTGTGCAGTTTCAGGGGAGCCGAAAGATAGGCTGTTTTCTTTGTCTTTTGTCATACTAGCTTGCTCTTACTATCTTAGATCACATTTGAACGGCAGCTTCTGAGCATAACCGACAAAGTATAGCACCATCTTTTCTTTCACGCAAAACCGGCCAAACTTGCACACTTCTTCACGTAGACTGAAAAGCATCTTGACTTTGGCGAGAACGAAATATATCATTGAATTAACTAGACGAAGAACAGAAGGAGGTGATAGTCTTCACTCATGAAAAGCACTCCCAGAGAAGCAACCATTAGGAAAGGAGGTAGCAGATGAATAGAAAAGGATTTTTGGTTCTAATTGTTGCATTGGTAGCCATCGTCGGGTTGGTGGTCGCTGGTTGTGCGCCCGAAGCGGCGCCACCGCCAGAAGAAGAGGAAGCTCCTCCACCAGAGGAGGAAGAGGAAGCTCCTCCACCAGCAGCACCCGAGGAAGAGGTAATCGAATGGACCATACAAGCCCCCTTCCCCGAAGGCATGTCCATCTACAAGGGATGCCGCGACTGGGCTGCAGCAGTCACTGAGATGAGCGGTGGACGGTTAACGGTTAAGGACTTTCCCAGCGGAGCCATAGTGCCGGGTCTGCAGGAGATGTTCGCTGTCCACGAAGGCACCCTTGATGCCTGCTTCACCGGTTCCCACTACCACACAAGTGAGATCGGCCTCGCTGGAGACCTGTTCAACTTGTATCCTGCGGGCCTAGCCCCCAGGGAAATGATGGCCTGGGTATACGACGGCGGAGGCCTCGAGCTCTGGCAGGAAATGTATGACCGCAAGGGGCTCAACATTCACGTCCTAGGCCCGGGTGGCTTCAGCTCCGCCGAGACATTCGGCTGGTTCAACAAACCGATGAAGTCGCTGAGCGACTTCAAGGGCCTCAAGTTCCGAACCGCAGGCATCTGGGGGGAGATGGTAAACGAGATGGGCGGCGCAGTGACTACCTGCCCTGGCGGCGAAATCTACGAGAACATGGAACGAGGCGTACTGGATGCCTTCGAGTTCAGCACCCCGAGTGTCGACTACAGCGTTGGGTTCCACGAACTGGGCGCTTACCTCCA